>NZ_JBELKF010000110.1:0-8250 GCF_042089775.1 Palleronia sp. | reverse complement strand
ATGATCGTGGCCTTCGGGCGCGAAACCATCGACCGGGCCGCGATCGAGCCGCCCGATCGCCCCGAGATGTCCCGCACCGGCGACGCGGCCGAGTAGCGCGCGCAAGGATCGCGCCGTCTTAACGCCCGAGCGGCCATACCCGCCCGGCGCGCAACCACGGACAGCGAGAGCTTTGGAGAGGGCACCCGGCCTGACACACCGGACATGCCCGACCACGTTCTCACCGGTGAGACGACTGCCGGGGGTAGCGCCCCGTCCCCAATATGTCGCAACACACAGGGCGGCCGCCCCTTCGTCAGACATTGACCCGGACACGAAAAAACTCCGGCGCCGACGTGGCGGCCGGGGCCTTCGTGCTGCGCGTGGCTCAGCCGATATAGACTTGTGCGGCCTGCCCTCCGACAATGAACCAGCTGACGAACAGTGCGTTCAGCAGCGCGCCGGGCACGTAGCTGTTGGTACGGTAATACAGGAACGTGCTGAGGCACGCGGCAAAGATCAGCACCGGCACGAACTGGAACATCACGATGGTCTCGAGCGCCCAGCCCCCCGGCGTCAGGGTCGAGCCTGTCGTGAACAGCACCGCATAGTTGACGGCCAGGAACAGCACGAACCCGCCGGCCAGCGCCAGCGCGTTCAGGACGTAGGCGGCCCCGCCCTCGTTCTCGACCGACAGGCCTGCGTGCAGCGCCCGCAGCGCCAGCAGGAAGAAGACCGCCAGCGGAATCGCGTAGATCAGCGCGTAGCCCGCCTTCAGGGGGTCCAGGAGCTTGATCCCCACGAACCAGAAGCGCGGATCGACGAGGAACAGCCAGTCGATGAACGCCACCGCGACATAGCCCACCAGCACGGTCGCTGCCGCCAGCGCAAGGCTTGGCCCCACGTCGATGCTGAAGGTCATCGGCCGCCCCTTGAGGAACAGCCCGATCAGCGCCGCGATGGCGCCGTTCACCAGCGCCCAGAGCGCGATCTGGTTGGTCACCACCTGCGGCAGAAGCGGGCTTGCCGGCAGGATCGTTTCGGCCAGCCAGAAGACGGGGTAGTAGGTCGCCACGGGGATCAGCGCCGTCGCGGCGAAGATCGCCCACCACGTCCCGCCGCGATACCAGTGTGCGGCGCTCGTCGGAAGGTCGCGCAGCCGGTCTATATAGGGCACCCGCAGCAGAAGGCCCGCAGTGCCCGTCAGGAACAGCGCAAAGCCGATCAGGACGATCGTGGTGCCCAGTTCTTTCCAGTACCAGATCTGGTTGTCGGCGGGCAGGCTCGCCCCGCCGTCCAGCGTCTGGCCGAACCACGCGACCGCCTCGCCGATCGCCGCGCGTGAGATGTGGTCGCCCGGATGCGTCACCGGCGGCTGCGCCAGCATCCGCGCCGTGCCCTGGTCGATGTCGCCATAGACGCGGCCTTCCTCGACCACCTCGTCGGTGCCGAAGAGGGTCTGCAGCTTGGGGCTCTGCTCGGCATTGCCGGCCTCTTCCACGCCCCACATAAGCTGGCTGAACTCGTCATAGGCCGAGAACACGACCGCCAGGTTGCGCGGCCAGTCGGGCGTGCCTTCGCGGGCGAAGGGGGCGCCGGTGGACGACCCTTCCAGCACCATGGACTTGTAGCCGTCGGGATAGGCGGCCGCGGCGGCAAGAATCGTCCAGCCCCCCATGGAGTGCCCTTCGAGGCCGATATTGTCGGTGTCCACCATCGGCAGCGAGCGCAGGTAGGCCAGCGCCGCCGGCCCCCCGAACCCGTTCGAGAACGCGGCCCCTTCGGAATAGCCGTGGCCGGTCTGATCGACCGAGAACACCACGTAGCCGCGACGGGCGAACTCGATGGCGAAGGGCGACTGCACCTCGCGCGAGTTGATGTAGCCATGCACCGCCAGGATCGCGGGCGCGGGGTCCTCGGCGCTCGCGTCGGGCGGCAGGTAGAGCAGCCCGCTGCGCATCTGCCCGTCGGCGCCGACGAAGCGCACGTCCTCGACCTCGACCCCGCCGGGGCCGTGGATCGCCCAGGCCAGGATCGAACCCAGCAGCATCAGCACCGCGCCCAGGGCGAACAGCGTTCTCGACGTCTTCATCTCGTTGTTCCTCGATCAGCGCGCGGTCTCAGAAGAACGCCTGGATCCCCGTCTGCGCCCGTCCCAGGATCAGCGCGTGCACGTCATGGGTGCCCTCGTAGGTGTTCACCGTCTCGAGGTTGATCATGTGGCGCATCACCGAGTACTCGTCGGAGATCCCGTTGCCGCCATGCATGTCCCGCGCGGCCCGCGCGATATCCAGCGCCTTGCCGCAATTGTTGCGCTTCATCAGGCTGACCAGCTCGGGCGAGGCCTGCCCCTCGTCCATCATCCGCCCCAGCCGCAGCGAGCCTTGCAGCCCCAGCGCGATCTCGGTCTGCATGTCGGCGAGCTTCTTCTGGAACAGCTGCGTGCCCGCGATCGGCTTGTCGAACTGCTTGCGCTCAAGCCCGTAGCTGCGCGCGGCATGCCAGCACGCCTCGGCCGCGCCCATGGCCCCCCACGAGATGCCATAGCGCGCGCGATTCAGGCAGCCGAACGGACCCTTGAGGCCCTGCACGTTCGGCAGCAGCGCATCCTCGCCCACCTCGACGCCGTCCATGACGATCTCGCCCGTGGTCGAGGCGCGCAGGGACAGCTTGCCGCCGATCTTGGGCGCAGACAGGCCCTTCATCCCCTTTTCCAGCACGAAGCCGCGGATCTTGCCATCATGCGCCTCGGACTTGGCCCAGACGACGAAGACGTCGGCGAAGGGCGAGTTCGAGATCCACATCTTGGAGCCGTTCAGCACGTAGCCGCCGCCGGTCTTCCTGGCGACGGTCTTCATGCCGCCGGGATCCGAGCCTGCGTCGGGTTCAGTCAGCCCGAAGCAGCCGATCAACTCGCCCGACGCCAGCCCAGGCAGGAACTTCTGCTTCTGCTCTTCGGACCCGTAGGCGTGGATCGGATACATCACCAGCGACGACTGCACCGACATCATCGAGCGGTAGCCCGAATCCACCCGCTCGACCTCGCGCGCGACGAGGCCGTAAGTCACGTAGCTCGCACCGAGCCCGCCATATTCCTCGGGGACCGTGACGCCCAGAAGCCCCGCCTGCCCCATCATCGGGAACAGGTCCGGCGCATCCGATTCCGCGCGGTAAGCCTCGGCCACGCGCGGTTGCAGCACACTTTCAGCGAACTGGCGGGCCGCGTCGCGCAGCATCCGCTCGTCCTCGGTCAGTTGCGTCTCGAGGAGCATCGGGTCGCTCCATTCGAAGCTGCCAAGCTCGGGGCCGTGGCCCTTGGTATCCTTCGCCATGTCGTGTCCTCCCATGACTTTATCCTACTGCCCCGCGACGGACTTGAACACGCCCGTCGCCGTGGCGATGATCCGTCCGTCCGCGGTCTTGAGCGTGCCGTCCACGTATTTCACCTTGCGCCCGCCGCCCTGGATGCGCGCGGTCGCGACCAGTTCGTCGCCCAGAGCGCCCGAGGCGACGTAGTTCGTCGTCAGCGACAGCGTGACCACCGGATGCATCCCGTCCGGGTCGATGGCCAGCGAAGCCGTGCCCCCCATAGCGCTGTCCAGCAGCAGCGTGACAAGACCGCCATGCAGCCGGTCGGTGCGGTTGGTGTGCCGCTCGTCCACGGTCATCGTGGCGCGCGCCGTCTCGCCGCCGAGGTCAAGCACGTAGCCAAGCGCGCGCTGCGTCCCCGTCTCGTCCTTCAGGACCGGGCCGCCCACTCAGAAGATCTCGAACAGGCCGGCCGCACCCTGGCCGCCGCCGATGCACATGGTCACGACGCCGAGCTTCGCGCCCCGGCGCTTCCCTTCGATCAGAAGGTGGCTGGTGGTCCGCGCGCCGGTCATCCCGAACGGGTGCCCGATCGAGATCGAGCCGCCATCGACGTTCAGCCGGTCATCGGGGATCCCCAGCTTGTCGCGGCAATAGAGAAGCTGCGACGCAAACGCCTCGTTCAATTCCCACAGGTCGATGTCGTCGACGGAAAGGCCCTGCCGTTCCAGCAAGCGCGGAACGGCATAGACCGGGCCGATGCCCATCTCGTCCGGCTCGCAGCCCGCAACGGCATAGCCGCGGAAGGCGCCGAGGGGTTCCAGCCCCAGACGCTCGGCCTCGGCCTCGTCCATCATCACCAGCGCCGCGGCGCCGTCCGAAAGCTGGCTGGCGTTGCCGGCGGTGACGTACTTGCCCTCGCCGCGCACGGGTTCAAGCTTTTGCAGCCCCTCGAGCGTGGTGCCGGGGCGGTTGCATTCGTCCTGCTCGACCACGCGGGTCTGTTCGCTGACCTCGCCCGTGGCCTTGTCCTTGACGGCTTGGGTGACCTCCATCGGCACGATCTCGGCGTCGAAACGCCCGGCCTCCTGCGCGGCGGCGGTCCGTTGCTGGGACGCCAGCGCCAATTCGTCCTGTGCCTCGCGGGGGATGCCGTAGCGTTCGGCCACGATGTCGGCGGTGTCGATCATCGGCAGGTAGAGGTCGGGCTTGTGCGCCATGATCCAGTCGTTCGGCGTCTCGTCCGGGGGCGGCTGGACGCGGCTGATGGACTCGAGGCCGCCTGCCAAGACCGCCTTCGCCCCTTCGGACGCGATCATGTGGCCGCCCATCGCGATGGCTTGCAGGCCGCTGGCGCAGAAGCGGTTCACAGTGGTGCCCGCGATGGTCACCGGCAGCCCCGCGCGGATCGCGGCCTGACGGGCGATGTTGCGCCCCGTGGCGCCCTGCGGATAGCCGCAGCCCCAGATCGAATCCTCGATCAGGCCGGGGTCGATGCCCGCGCGCTCGACCGCGTGGCGGGCGGCGTGACCGCCCATGTCGGCGCCGTGGGTCAGGTTGAAGGCGCCCCGGTGGGCCTTGCCGACGGGGGTGCGGGCGACCGAGACGATGACGGCGCGGCTCATCAGTTCAACTCCTCGAAGGTGCCGTCACGCTCGACCAGTTCGGCGATCAGGGGCGCTTTTTGCCAGAATTCGGGATTTTCGGCGGCGTAGCGGTCGATCCGGTCCGAGATCACCCGGAGGCCGACGTGATCCGCATATTTCATCGGCCCGCCGCGGAAGCGGGGAAAGCCATAGCCGAACAGCAGCACCGCATCCACGTCGAGAGGCCGCTGCGCGATCCCCTCGCCCACGACCTTGGCGGCCTCGTTGACCATCGCGGTCATATAGCGCTCGACCAGCTCGGTCTCGTGGAACTCGCGCGGCTCGATGCCCTTTTCGGCGCGGATGTCCTCGATGATCTGCTGGACCTCGGGGTCTTCCTTGGTGCCGTCGTCATAGGTGTAGTAGCCGCGCCCGGTCTTGCGCCCGAGGCGCCCCATCTCGTTCAGGCGGTCGTCCCAGTCGGGGTTCACCTCGCCCGGTTGCGGACCCTTGCGGGTGCGCGTGGCGTGCCCGATGTCGAGGCCGGCAAGGTCCGCGACCTTGTAGGGGCCCATCTTGAAGCCGAACCGTTCGATCGCGGCGTCGATCTGGTAGGGCGAGGCGCCTTTCAGCACCATCTCGGTCGCGGCGGCGCGGTAGTGGCTGAGGATGCGGTTGCCGATGAACCCGTCGCAGACGCCCGAGCGGACGGCCACCTTCTTCAGTTTCCTGGCCAGCGCGAAGGCCGTCGCGACCACCTCGGGTGCGGTCCTGTCGGCCACCACGACCTCGACCAGCCGCATCACATGCGCGGGCGAGAAGAAGTGCAGGCCGATGACGTCCTGCGGGCGGCCCGTGGCGTCGGCGATCTGGTTCACGTCGAGATACGAGGTGTTCGTCGCCAGAACCGCGCCCTGCTTCATCAGCTCGTCGAGTTGGGCAAAGACCTGCCGCTTCACATCCAGGCTTTCGAACACGGCCTCGATGACGATGTCGGCCTCGGACAGCGCCTCGTATTCGACCGTGGTGGTCAGGTCGGCCCGGCTGCGACCCTCTTCGCTCATCTTGCCGCGCTCGACCGCGCCGTCGAGGTTCTTCGAAATCGTCAGGTAGGCCTTCTCGGCGCGGACGGCATCGGTTTCGACCAGCGTGACCGACAGGCCCGCGAGCAGGCATGCCGTGGCGATCCCTGCGCCCATCGTGCCGCCGCCGATCACCCCGACGGTGGCGATATTGCGCGGCTCGACCCCTTCAATTTCGGGCAGGCGCGAGACCTTCCGTTCAAGGAAGAAGGCGTGGCGCAGCGCGTCGCTCTGCCGGCTCTTGATGAGGTCGAGGAACGTCTCGCGCTCCAGCTTCATTCCCTCGTCGAACGGGGTGTCGAGCGTGCGGAATGCGGCCTCGGCGGCACGGACCTGCGCGATCTCGCCGGTGTACCTGTCTTCCAGCACTTCGCGCCATGTCTCGAGGTCGCGCTTCGGCGAATCGGGAGCGGGCAGGTCGCGGGTGGGCCGGGGCGTCGCGCCTTCGGCCAGAAGCTGCTCGGCATAGGCGATGCCGGCAAGGCGCGGCTCGTCCACGCTGACCACCCTGTCGATCAGGCCGTACATCTGCGCCTTCTCGGGCTCGATCGGCTTGCCCGACGTCATGATCTCGACCGCGGCGTCAAGCCCCGCTAGGCGCGGGACGCGCTGCGTGCCGCCCGCGCCGGGAATGAGGCCCAGCGACACCTCGGGCAGGCCGAGCTTGGCGCCCGTCAGCGCCACACGGTAGTGGCAGCCCAGCGCAACCTCGAGCCCCCCGCCCAGCGCCGCGCCGTGGATGGAGGCGACCACGGGTTTCGAACAGCGCTCGATCCGGGCGATCACGTCGGGCAGCGACGGCTCGGTCGGCGGCTTGCCGAATTCCGAGATGTCGGCGCCGCCAAGAAACAGGCGCCCCGCGCCTGTCAGCACGGCAATCTCGGCATCATCGGATTCGAAGCGGTCGAAGGCAGCGGCCAGCGCTTCGCGGACTGCCTGGCCCAGCGCGTTGACCGGCGGGTTATCGACGGTGACGACGGCGATCGCGCCTTCGCGGTCATAGCGGACGGTGTCGGACATGGCTCTTCTCCCAAATTCAGGGGAAAGCTAGCCTCATGCGCGGCAGACGCAACCACCGATTTCCGTCTGTTGAAACTCGATTCCGCTAAGCGGAATTACGCGAGCACATCAGTCAGTGTGTCGCGCAAGCTGTCGAGCCGCGTGGATGCGCAGGCCGCCAGCAGGACCTGATCGCGGTTGGTCGGGTCATAGGGTCCGCCGGCCAACGTGCCCCAGGCGCCGCCGGCTTCTTCGACGATCAGTTGTCCGGCGAGGTGGTCCCACGGCTTGGACTGCGCAGCGATCAGCCAGTCGACGTGGCCCGCGGCCAGCATCCGATACTCGTAGAGCGAGCAGCGCAGGGACTGCACCCGTGAGAAGGCCGGCATGAGAGGCGCCAGCGCTTCCTTCCGGCGTCCGTCGAACATGCCAAGCGGCAGGTAGCCCGTCTCCATCCCCGGCTCACGCGGGGCGCGAGTCTTGATCGGCGCGCGGCTGCCGTCGCCGCGGGCGAAATGCGCCCCCTGCCCTGCACGCGCAATCATCCAGTCATCGCAGACGGGGTCGTAGAGCAGGCCCATCACGGTCTTGCCGGCCTCGCGAACGGCGACGATGACGCCGAAGACCGCGAGCCCGTGGGCAAAATTCCAGGTCCCGTCGATCGGGTCGATGACGATGCAGGGCTCGGGCCGGGTCAGGTGGTCCAGGATCGACGGATCTTCCTCGACCGCTTCTTCGCCGACGACCGACGCGCCGGGCAGGATCTCGGCCAGGCGCCGGGTCAGCGCCGCCTCGGCCGCGGTGTCGGCGATGGTGACGAGGTCCTCGGGGCCTGTCTTGGTCTCGACATCGCCCGGTGACAGGGCGCGGAAACGGGGCATGATCTCGGCCTTCGCCACGTCCCTGACCGCCTCGACGAAGGCATCTGCCGTGCGTTCATCCATGTCGTCCGTCCCCCTGCTGGTGCGGGCCGAAGCGTAGCGCGCCGCCGCGACGCGGCAATGTCAGAGCGCCAGCGCCGCATGGCGGTTCACGTCCTTGTAGAGCAGGTAGCGGAACGGCCCCGGCCCGCCAGCGTAACAGGCCTGCGGGCAGAAGGCGCGCAGCCACATGTAGTCGCCCGACTCGACCTCGACCCAGTCCTGGTTCAGCCGGTAGACCGCCTTCCCTTCGAGCACGTAGAGCCCGTGTTCCATCACATGGGTCTCGGGAAACGGGATGACGCCGCCGGGCTGGAAGGTGACGATGGTGAGGTGCATGTCGTGGCGCAGGTCGGCGGGATCGACGAAGCGAGA
>NZ_JBELKF010000026.1:0-23100 GCF_042089775.1 Palleronia sp. | reverse complement strand
GGTTCGCCCGCAGATGAATTACGTTGGTCCCGACGAAGAGGCTGGCGTGGACGTGGTCGAGCGCGCGCGACGGATCGTAGAGCACGAATGTTGTCTCGGCGGCCTCGATCATGTCGGGGGCGTACGGATAGCGGGCGCTCTGGCTGGACAGAAGCTCCTGGTAGTATCGGTTGTCCCAAGCGACGCGCCGACGCTCGACCGAGGCCATGGGTTCGACCAGTACGACGCGCGCGCCAGGCGCCGTGACCGAATAGATAGATGCGGCGTAGCCACCGGGTCCTGCGCCGTAGAAGATCACCCGCTCGTACTCGTCGAAGAATACGTCATCGGCGAGCTCGTCAAAGTATGAGAACAGGCCTTCGCTGCGGAACCAGCTGCGGCGCCGCGCGGCGACGTGCAGCATCGACCAGTTCTTGTCGTCCGCGAGATCTGCCGAAATCGGAAGGCCCGTGTCCCGCGCGAGCGTGCGTTCAGCTTCCTCGAACGTGACGATGAGGGTCGATCCGCGGGGGACGAACGTGACGAAATGGTCGGCATCGAGGGCGCGAACCGAACCACGCGATCCCGCGAGGTCGCTCAGGGCCTCGCGCAGATCTTCGGCGGTGCGGGGCCGCTCAAAATCGTGCTCGACAATGTCGCCCATCGTGTTCCCCCTTCATATCGAAGATGACCGCTTCAGCATGCTTAGATACGTGCGGTGGCGAGATTAAGGAAGTCCCGTGCCACGGCGATGATTTAAGGATGACCCGATCGCGGTTGCCTTGTGATGCAGTTGCGGGCTGCGCGAGCGATGCCGTATGATTGCTGGTGAAGGAGCATTCGACGTGGACCAACACGACCCGGAAACGAAGACAGGGGCGCGAGCTTATAGCGATCCCGAGGTCGAGATCGTTCTGCATGTCGGCGTCCACTGTACGGACGACGAAATGCTGATCTGGTCGCTTCGACGCGACAAGGACATGTTGGAGGGCATGGAGATCGGTGTGCCCCGGCGGCGGTTCTTCACCTCAATCCTGCGAGAGTTCACGACAGAACGGCTGAAGGGGGCCCACGCCGGTCTTGACGATCAGGAAGAGCTTTTCCGCCGGCTGATCGGGACGGAGCGGCGAGAACGCTTGATTTTCAGCTACGACAGCTTTCTCGGCGCACCCGACCGGGTTTGGGGAGAGCGGACGCTCTATCCGCAAGCCGGCCGAAAGACATCGCACTTGCGGAACCTCTTTCCCGACAACGAGGCAGAGTTCCTCTGCGCGGTGAAGAACCCGGTCACGTTCATGGCGGACCTCTACCGGAAGGTGAATGGGCATGGCAGCTTCGACGAATTTGTGGGTCAGGTCGATCTGGCACGTTTCCGGTGGTCGGACGTGATTGCGCGGATGCACGAGGCCACGCCCGATGCGCCGATCACTGTCTGGGCTCACGAGGATACGCCTTTCGTCTGGGGAAAGGTGTTGCGTGCAGCGGCTGGAATCGAGCCGGAGCATGAAATGACCGGCCGGTTCGACGTGGCCCGGTCGATCATGACGGACGAGGGGGCTGCCGCGTTCGACGCCTACATCGCGCAAAAGCCGCCTGCGGATGACCGGCAGGCGGCCCAGGTTGTCGAGATCTTCCTGGACCGCTTTGCCCGTCCCGCGGACGTCGAGGAGTCGCTGACGCCATCGGCGCTGTCGGACGACGCGATCGACACGTTGACCGACCTCTACGAGGAGGATCTCGAGCGCATCGCGGGCTTGCCCGGTGTGACGCTTCTTTCGCCATGAGCATGCGCGTCCTCGGTGTCTCGAGCCTGCGCGACGAGGGTCCGAACCTCCTGCATTGGCTGGCCCACCACAAGGCGGCCGGAATCGGCGACTGGTTGCTCTACACCAACGATTGCGCGGACGGCACCGATCGGTTGCTGGACCTGCTGGCTGCGGCGGGCGAGGTCGTGCATGTTCCGAACGAGGTGCCCCGGGGGCAGGCACCGCAATGGTCGGCGCTGAAAGCCGCAGCGGCTCACCCGATGATGAGCGACGCCGACTGGGTCCTTGTGTTCGACTGCGACGAGTATGTGAACCTGCGTGCGTCGCTCGCTTCGGTCCAGGACCTGATCGCGCATTCCGGGGCGGACGCAATCGTGCTGCCGTGGCGGCTATTCGGCCATGCCGGACACGCCACGCGACCCGACGTCGCCCCGACCAAGGCGTTCACGCGGGCCATCCCCGAGGACGCACTCTACCCGGCGCTCGCCCGCTTCTTCAAGACGCTCTACCGCCGCGAGGCCTTTCGCGCGCCGGGGGTCCACCGGCCGAAGCCGCGCGGGTCCGTTCTGCCCAAGTGGGTGGACGGATCCGGCACACGCTTGCCCGACAGCTTTGCCGAGGGCGGACAGATCATGGTGTGGGGTGCGCCGCTGGCAAACGGGCTGGTGCAGCTCAACCACTACTCTGTCCGCTCGGCCGAGGAATTCGTTGCGAAACGCGCGCGGGGTTTGCCGAACCACACGGACAAGGCGGTGGACCTGAACTACTGGGTCGAGCGCAACTTCAACTCTGTGGAGGACCGCTCGGTCTCGTGGATGGCCGAGCGCACGGCAGTCGAACTGGCGCGTCTGCGGGCTCTGCCAGGTGTGGCCAAGGTCGAGGCGGAGAGCCTCGCTTGGCACCGCCGCGCGTTTCAGGATGCGCTGATGGAGGCCGATACAGTGAAGCTCTACGGTCGTCTGCTTCTGGCGGCTGGCAGTCACGCCCCGGATGCTCGGACGGCGCAGGTCCTGGTGCGCCTGAACGCGCGGTCAAAGCACTGACCGCGCGCGTTATGAGAAAACGACGTGCCCGAGGGGCGCGATCCTGCCGTTGATAAACGATAACACATCCGGATCGGGAACGCCGGGTGCTACAGCTTGTTCTGAACCCACAGTCTTCCGGAGGAACGAGGTATGAAAAGAACACTGAAGGCCACGACGGCGCTGCTTGCGAGTGTGAACCTCGCGGTGCCGGTACCCGCTTTGGCCCAGGCGGAGGCGCTGGACCGCGCGGTTGAAGCGTGTGCGGCGGATGCAGCCTCGGCCGAGTGCCAGACGGCAACGGAAGAGGCCGCGGCACAAGGGGTCACGAGCGAGGACATTCAGTCCGGGGTCGAGGGCGAACGGTCCTCCGATGCCGCCGCGCCGGAGAGTGCCGAGGCCACCGGCCCGGCCGAGGCCGAATTGAACGCGGAAGCAGAGCCGGTGCCGAGCGAGGATTCCGGCGCCGATCAGGCTGATGCGGAAGCATCGTCGGAAGCCGTCGATGGTGCGGATGCTTCTACGGAGCGTGCAAGCGAAGCCGAAGAGCCTGCAGAGCCCGAGGCCGAAGCAACGGCTCAACCGGCTGAACCCCAGCCGGTGCCGGAAGCCGACCTTTCCGGGCCAGACGAAGACCTTCCATCCGAAGACAGCCTGCGCGAAGGCCTATCGGGCGCGTCGGACTCCGCCGAGGCGCCAGAAACCGAGACCAGTGCCCAGGCCACGGGTGAGACCGAAGCAACGGGTGAGACCGAAGCGACGGGTGAGGCTGAGGCGCTGAGCGAGGCCGAGGCCGAGACGGCGAGTGAGCCTCAGTCGAGCGCCGAAGCGGCTGAGGGCGAGGCCGAACCCGATCTGCCGTCCGAAGACGAGCTGAGTGAAGCACTTTCGGCCGAGACAGGTGTCGTCGAGGCCGATGAAACCGAAGCTGGGTCCGAAGCCGAACCAGCGGTCGAGACCGAAGCTACGGCCGAGACGACGGGCGAGTCTGGCGGCACTGCCGACACGAGGCAGGCCGAAGGCGATAACGACCTTCCGTCCGAAGATGACCTGCGCGAAGGGCTTTCTGGCGCATCCGATTCCACGACCGAGGCGGAGACCGGCGCAGGCGCCACGGCCGAAAGCGACGCTGGCACCTCGATAGAGGAAGAGACGACCGCCGAAACTTCCACCTCGCCCGAGGGCGAGGCCAATGCCGAAGCCGGTGCCACCGAGCAAACCGATGCCGAAGTCGAGGCGTTGTCCGGAGCTGCGCCGATTGCCGCGGCCGCGTCCGAAGAGGCCGAGGTGGTTGAAACGACAAGCGATACAGTCACCGAAGAGACGGCTCGGTCGAGCAACGAGGACTTCGAATCCGACATCTCGCGCCAGCCGACAGAACAGCGTCAACAACAGACCGCACAAGCCGACGATGATGACGATGATGGGGGGCTGTCGAAGCTCGAGAAGGCGCTGCTCGTCGGTGCCGGAGCGCTCGCCGTGGGGGCTTTGCTGAATGGCAACCGGCGCGTTGTTGCATCGTCGGATGACCGTGTCGTCGTGTCCGGTCGGGACGGCGGCTATGAGTTGATCAAAGACGATACCGCGCTTCTGCGCCGTCCTGGCGCCGAGGTGCAGACCGAGACCTTCAACGACGGATCGACGCGCACCACCGTCACCTACGAGGATGGAAGCCGCATCGTGACGATCCGTGACGCCGATCTGCGTGTCGTGCGCCGCGTGCGGGTGACGCCCGATGGCGAGCGGATCGTGCTGATCGACGACCTGAACGAGAACATCCAGCCGGTGGACCTGAGCCGGCTTCGTCCCGCCGAGCGGCAATCGCGCACGGTCAACCTGAGCGATGAACAGGCGCTGCGTGAGGCGCTCTCTGTCCAGCGAGACTTCGACCGGGCGTACTCGCTCAGCCAGGTGCGCAATATCGCCGAGGTGCGCCAGCAGGTCCCGGCGGTCGACCTCGATGCGATCACCTTCGACACCGGCTCGGCGGCCATCCGGCCCGAGCAGGCCGACGAACTGCGTGGCCTGGGCTCGTATATCCGCGAGACAATCGCCGACAACCCCCGTGCGGTATTCCTGGTTGAGGGGCACACCGACGCCGTGGGCAATGCTGCCTACAACCTCGCCCTTTCGGACCGGCGGGCGGAATCCGTTGCCCTTGCGCTTGGCGAATACTTCGACGTGCCGACGGCGAACCTTGTCGTGCAAGGCTACGGCGAACGCTATCTGAAGGTTCCCACCCAAGGCGCCGAGCGCGCCAACCGCCGTGCCACGGTGCGCAACATCACGCCCCTGTTGCAGATCGCCGCGGCGAACTGACCCCAGGCTGATCGTTTGGAACGGGCCGGCGCGGGCGACTGCGCCGGCCTTCTTCGTGAGTGGGTGGTGGAACGGAAACCCGCACCTAGATAGAGGCCGCAACCCGGAGGCGCCGATGCAAGTGACCGATTTCGACGATATTCCCGCCATCGCGCAACGCTGGCACGCCGCCGGAAAAGGCGCTGTGATGGCGACGGTGGTCGAGACATGGGGCTCGGCGCCGCGCCCCGTCGGTAGTCAACTCGCCATCTCGGGCGCGGGTGAGATCGCGGGCTCGGTGTCCGGCGGGTGCGTCGAGGGCGCCGTCGTCGCCGAGGCTTTGGAGGCGGTCGAAGAGGGCGGCACGCGGCTGCTGGAGTTCGGGGTCTCAGACGACGAGGCGTTTTCGGTCGGCCTCGCCTGCGGCGGCCGGATCAGAATCATGGTCGAGCCGGTGCGCGATGGCGCTCTCCCTCCGGACCTGCTGGAGGAACTGGTCGCCGCACGGGCCGCCCGGCGCCAGATCGCCTACGTTATCGACACGGCAGACTGGATGCGGCGGCTGGAGCGACCGCCCGCCCATGCCGACCGCTTTCGCCTCGACCGCTCGGGGTTCGAGGACGATGCGCGGACCTTCGTCGCCATTCACAATCCTCCGCTGCGGATGGTGGTTGTCGGCGCGGTGCACATCGCGCAGCCGCTGATGCAGATGGCGCGGTTGGCCGGCTACGACGCGGTGCTCGTGGACCCGCGCGAGAGCTTTGCCAGCGAGTCGCGCTTTCCGCGCGAGCGGCTGATCCATGACTGGCCGGACGAGGCGCTGACCGCCTACGGTCTGGACCCGCGTACGGCGGTGGTGACGCTGACTCACGACCCCAAGCTCGACGATCCGGCCATCGAAGCGGCACTTGGCTCGGAGGTGTTCTACCTTGGCTGCCTCGGCTCGACCCGCACGCATGCCAAGCGAGTGGCGCGACTAGAAGAGCGGGGGTTCAGCGGCGCGCAGATTGCACGCATATGCGCTCCGGTGGGGCTGGATATCGGGGCGCGCAGTCCCGCCGAGATCGCCGTGGCGGTCTTGGCTGAGATCACCCAACGGTTGAGGAAGGGCTGATGGAGTTCGGCGAAATCCCGTTGCGGGACTCTGTCGGCGGTATCCTGGCGCATTCCTACAAGGTCGAGGGCGGGCGCATCCGCAAGGGCGGCGTGCTCGGCCCCGACGAGATCGCCCGGCTGGAGGCGGCGGGAATCGAGGCAGTCGTGGTCGCGCGGCCGGGACCTGAGGATGTGACCGAGGATGTCGCGGCCGCGCGCATTGCCGAGGCGACGGTTCCCGATCCGGCTGCGGCGGGCCTGCGCCTGACCGAAGCGGCGACGGGAAGGGTGAACCTTTATGCCACGGGTCCGGGTGTGGTGCGGATGGACCAGCACGCGCTGCACCGGCTGAACCTGATCGACCCGATGCTGACGGTCGCCACGTTGCCGCCCTTTGCACGGGTCGCGGCCGGGACGATGGTGGCAACGGTCAAGATCATCTCTTACGCTTTGCCCGAAACGTCGGTGATCGAGGCCGAGCGGATGGCGCCCGCCGCGTTGTCGATCGCGCCGGTGGTCCTGCGGGATGCGACGTTGATCATCACTCATATGGGTGACGGCGCAGGCAAGGGCGAAGCGGCGGTGGCAACACGGCTCGACCGACTCGGGATGCGGCTTTCGGAGGTCAAGGTGGTGCCGCATGACGCGCCGGCGATCGCCGAGGCTCTTGGCGCCGTCGACAGCGACCTTGCGCTGCTGCTCACCGCGTCGGCCACGTCTGATGTGCGCGATGTGGGGCCGACGGGGCTGACCGATGCAGGCGGAACGCTCACGCGTTTCGGCATGCCGGTCGATCCGGGTAACCTGTTGTTCTATGGTCGGATCGGTGCGCGGCCGGTGATCGGCCTGCCGGGCTGCGCGCGCTCACCCGCGCTGAATGGGGCGGACTGGGTTCTCGAACGCATCTGCTGCGGGGTTGGACCCACGGGCGAAGAGATCGCCGCCATGGGGGTGGGCGGCCTGCTGAAGGAGAGCCCGTCGCGGCCGCATCCACGCGCGGGATAGGGCCACATGACGACGCCCGGCCGCAGGGGACCGGGCGTCGATAGCGTCTCAGTAAGGTCAACTTAGCGGGACGGGCCGATCATCATCACCATCTGGCGGCCTTCCATCTTCGGGAAGTTCTCTACCTTGCCGATTTCCTTGGTGTCCTCGGCCACCCGCTCGAGCAGCTCGCGGCCAAGGTTCTGGTGCGCCATCTCGCGGCCGCGGAAGCGCAGCGTTACCTTCACCTTGTCGCCATTCTCGAGAAACTTGAAGACGTTGCGCATCTTGACGTCGTAGTCGTGCTGGTCGGTGTTGGGGCGGAATTTCACCTCCTTCACCTCGATCGTCTTCTGCTTCTTGCGCGCTTCTGATTCCCGCTTCTGCTGTTCGTATTTGAACTTGCCGAAGTCCATGATCTTGCAGACGGGGGGCGTCGCGTTCGGCGAAATCTCGACCAGGTCGAGCCCGGCCGCCTCGGCCAGTTCCATGCCGCGGTCGGGGGTCACCACACCGACATTCTCGCCGTCGGCTCCGATCAGGCGGATCTCGGGGGTCCGGATACGTCCGTTGACGCGGGGGCCGGTGTCGCGCGTGGGGGGCGCATTGTGGGGTCTGCGGGCGATGGGTGTATCCTCACTATGGAAAAATGCTCAGGAACAGAATTTAGCGGGCGACCGGCCTTGTTTCAAGGCGCTTACGGACCCCTCCGGCGTGTTGAGCGTTAGGGCCGGAAAGCCGTGCAAGCGGTGCCAGAAAGATAGGAGATTTCAATGATCACCCGCATGACATCCGTGGCCGCCCTTCTCGCTGCCGGCATGACCCTGGCGGCCTGCCAGGAAGAGGAAGCCGAGGTTACCACCGAGGAACAGACGGTTGTCGAAGAGACGGAAGTTGCCGAGCCCGAGGTCACCGAAGCCGAACCGGAGGTCGTGGAAGAAGAGGTGGTGACGGAAGAGCCCGAGATCGAAGAGGTGGAAACCGAGACGATCACCGCCGAACCCGAAATCGTGGAAGAGGACACAGAGATCGGATCTTCGGCCGCCGACGCCGGGGGGGACGACGCTAGCACGTCCGCTGCGGAAGTCGAAAGCACCGGCACGGCCGACGAGGAGGCCGCCGACGTCGACAGCGCCACGTCTGGAACCGATGCCAGCGCGAGCGCGAGCGGCGGCGAGACCTCGCAGCAGACCGAGGCCGAACGGGCGGCAGCTATGGAGGACGGATCGTTCACGTCGGCCGCGGAGATGCCGGCTGACAACAGTGCGGCGGAACTGGAAGCCAACGCCGGTGGCAATCAGGACATCCAGCAACTGCTGACCACCGACAACTTCGAGAAAGAACAGGTCGTCGCTTACCTGGAGGAAGACGCCGACATCGACGACAACGCCCGCGAAGCGCTGGTGCAGGCGGTAGAGCAGGTGGACCCTTCGAACGAAGTGGCGCTGAGCGCGCTCATCACGCGTCTCGAGATCGCGCTGGACATCCAGCCGGAAGAGCCGACCGAGCCCGCCGCGGAGACGCAATAACGAAGAACGGCCGGTCCCTGTGACCGGCCGCCTAGCGCGAACATTACGCGCTGAAGAGGGGCCTCGGCACACGCCGCGGCCTCTTTGTCAGCCGACGAAGGCTTTCTCGACCACGTATTCGGCCGGATCGCTGTTGGCGCCCTCGCGCAGGCCATAGCCTTCGAGGATTTCCTTGATGTCGTTGTTGAGGCCGATCGACCCGCAGACCATGGCGCGGTCCGTTTTGCGCAAGATGCCCTCGATGCCGAGGTCGCGGAACAGTTCGCCCGACTTCAGAAGGTCGGTGATCCGGCCCATCTTGGGACTCTGTTCGCGGGTGGTGGTCGGGTAGTAGACCAGCTTGTCCACGCCCCCATCGGTCAACTCGAGGATCATCTCGTCCGACTTCACGTGCTCGACCAGCTTCCGGCCGTATTCCAGCTCGGCCACATCGCGGCAGGTATGGGTCAGGATGACCTGGTCGTAATCCTCGTAGGTCTGCGGCTCGCGGATCAGGCTTGCGAACGGCGCGATCCCGGTGCCGGTCGAGAAGAACCAAAGCCGCTTTCCGGGCAGCAGCGCATCGTGGACCAGCGTGCCCACCGGCTTGGGGCGCAGGATGATCTGGTCCCCCGGCTGAATATGCTGGAGGCGCGAGGTCAGCGGACCGTCCTGCACCTTGATCGAATAGAACTCTAGCTCTTCGTCCCAGGACGGGCTGGCGATGGAATAGGCCCGCAGGAGCGGCTTTCCGTCCTCTTTCAGCAGGCCGATCATCACGAACTCGCCCGAGCGAAACCGCAACGATGCGGGGCGCGACACGCGGAACGAAAACAGCCGATCGGTCCAGTGGGTCACCGACAGCACGGTCTGCGCATCGGGCAAGGCCTTGGATTTGGTGGCGGCGGAGGTGGTCATGTCGTTCATGTCTTTCGCCGGATTGGGTCCGGCCCTCTCGTAACGGGGTATGTTCGGGGGCGAAAGGCGGCGATCAGCCGCGCAGCCGGCTCTGATAGTCGTGGGCCTGCCAGTCGGCGCGGCGCAGCCATTGGTCCTCGGGCTGGCGTGCAGCCAGATCGGCGTCAATCTCGACTTCGTCGAAACCGGAACGGCGCGCCATCGCATACTGGTCCGCAATGACTTGACCCTTCGCGCGCAGCCGCCCCACGTAGCCGTGGCGGCGCAGGTGGCGCGCGATGGTGAACCCGCGCCCATCCGAGAAGCTGGGGAAATCGACGCGGATCATCGCCACGCCGTCCAGCTTTCCCTCGAGCTGCGCCGGGTCCGTGTCTGACGGCAGGTCAAGCGCGAGGCCGCGGCCAGCCTCGTCGCTGGGGTGGTTCTGCAGCGGCGTATACCCGGCCTGCCAGTCGTCGGGGCCGAAGCCCGCGTCGGTGACGATGACGCTCATGCCGCGTCCTCCTTCTTGATGCGGACCATCTTGCCGTTGACGAGATGGATGCCGCATTCTTCCTTGTCCTGCCCGCGCCAACGGCCGGCGCGCTCGTCCTCACCGGGGTTCACCTTCGAGGTGCACGGCTCGCAGCCGATCGAAGGGTAGCCCTGGTTGACCAGCGGGTGTTTCGGCAGCTTGTTGTTAACCATGTACTCGCGCGTGTCGTCGCGCTGCCAGTGGACCAAGGGATTGATCTTGATGCGGCCGGTTCCGGCCTCTTCCTCGAAAAAATCGAGCTCGGCGCGCGCGCCGCCCTGGTACTTCTTGCGCCCGGTGATCCAGGCATCGAACCCGTCGAGCGCGCGGGCCAGCGGCACCGTCTTCCGAAAGTTGCAGCACGCATCGGAGTCCGTCGAATTGAGCATCCCGTCCGGGTCCAGACGCTTTTCGTCCGCGGGGTCGGGATGCAGCACGCGCACGTCCGTCAGGCCGAGCTTTTCGGCCACCTCGTGCTGGTAGTCCAGCGTCTCGCGGAACAGCATCTCGGTGTCGAGGAACAGGACTGGCGTGGTCGGATCGACGACGGCGACGAGGTGCAGAAGGGCCACCGACTCCGCCCCGAAGGACGAGACCATCGCGACCTTGCCCACGTCCCGATCCTTGAGCGCATGGCGCAACACGTCGATGGCCGCATGGTGCGCGTACCGCTTGTTCAGCTCCGCGACGCGGTTGCCGACGGGGGAGTCGAAGGATTCACGCCGCATCTTGCTTGACCTTTTCGGGGTAAAGCGCGGCCTTGAACGGCTCCATCCCGATCCGGCGGTAGGCTTGCAGGAAGGTTTCATCCTCGGTTTCACGAATGTCGAGGTATTTCAGCATGATGCGCTCGATCGCCGGGACGATCTCGTCATAGGCGAAACCGGGGCCGGTGCGCGTGCCGATGGCCGCATCCTCGGACCCATCGCCGCCGAGTGTGATCTGGTAGTTCTCGACCCCCGCACGATCGAGGCCGAGGATGCCGATATGGCCCACGTGGTGGTGCCCGCAGGCGTTGATGCAGCCCGAGATCTTGATCTTCATGGGACCGATCTTGTGCGCGAGCTTCAGTTCCTCGAAGCGGGTGGCGATTTCCTGTGCGACGGGGATCGAGCGGGCCGTGGCCAGCGCGCAGTAGTCCATGCCGGGACAGGCGATGATGTCGCTGACCAGTCCGATATTGGCAGCAGCGAGGTCTGCTTCCTTCAGCGCAGCGTGAATCGCGGGCAGATCGGCGCGGTGCACGTGGGGCAGGATGACGTTCTGCTCGTGGCTGATGCGCAGCTCGTCATAGGCGTAGGTCTCGGCCAGGTCCGCCATCACGTTCATCTGGTGCGTGGTCGCGTCACCCGGGGTCGCGCCCGGTTTCTTGAGCGAGATCGACACGATCGCATGGTCATCGCGCTTGTGGTTCTCCACGTTGGTGTCGACCCAGGCGCGGAAGATTGGGTCGGAGTCGTAGGCGGCGTGGTAGTCTGCTAGGTTGGACTCCTTGAATGCGGGAGGCGCGAACTGGGACTGGATCTCGCCCAGGATCTGCTGGTCGACGCCCGTGAACAGCGGCCGGATTTCGGCGAAGCGCTCTTCGACCATGCGGCGAATCTCTTCGATTCCAGTCTCGTGCACGGTGATCTTGAGGCGCGCCTTGTACTTGTTGTCCCGACGGCCAAGCAGGTTGTAGACGCTGACGATCGCCTCGCAGTAAGGCAGCAACTCGGCTTCGGGGACGAACTCGCGGACCACCTGGCCAATCATGGGCGTCCGGCCGAGGCCGCCGCCGGCGAGAATCTGGAAGCCGACCTCGCCGTCTTTCTCGACGATCTGGATGCCGATGTCGTGCGATCGGATCACGGCGCGGTCGTGGGTCGCGCCGGTGATCGCGATCTTGAACTTGCGCGGCAGGAACTGGAACTCGGGGTGGTCGGTGGACCATTGCCGCAGCAGCTCGGCATAGGGGCGCGGATCGCGGATCTCGTCCTGCGCGGCGCCGGCAAAGTGATCCGAGGTCACGTTGCGGATCGTGTTGCCAGAGGTCTGGATCGCGTGCATCTCGACATCGGCGAGGGCATCGAGGATGTCGGGAATATCCTTCAGTTTCGGCCAGTTGTACTGGATGTTCTGGCGCGTGGTGAAGTGGCCGTAGCCCTTGTCCCACCGGGACGCGATCATGCCGAGCTGCCGCATCTGGCGGCTGGAGAGCGTGCCGTAGGGGATCGCCACGCGCAGCATGTAGGCGTGGAGCTGCAGGTAGAGGCCGTTCATCAGGCGCAGGGGCTTGAACTCGTCCTCGGTCAGGGAGCCGTCGATCCGACGCTCGACCTGGGCGCGGAACTGGGCTACGCGCTCGCGCACAAATGCTTCATCGAAGTCGTTGTACTTATACATGAATTCAGACCTCTGCCTGCTTCCCGTGGGGGTAGTTGGACGGGCCGCGGGTGCGGAACGTCTCGCGGAAATGGGTGGGTTCGGGGCCGTTCTCACCGGCCTTTGCATCTGCAAGATAGGCGCCGACGACCACGCGGGCCTGACTTTGCGCGTGGATCAGGCGGTCCTGCGCAATGGCCTCGTCCTCGATCAGCTCGGCCTCGGACATGTGAGGCGACCAGCGGTCGTCGGCGGTCAGCCAGACCGCGTCGCCCTCGATCAGCCTGTTGGCGGTGACGATTTTCGGGGTGAAGGCGCGGGGCATCAGAAGGCCTCCTGAAGGGCGGTTTCGGAGTGTGAGAGACGTGTAGGAGTCTTGTGCGATTCCTGTCGGACATCCGTATGACTCGAACGGGGCGCCAAGCCAAACAGGACGAGGGCGGGTCCCGTCAGGCCAGCCTCGGTCAGCTTGGGCTCGAGGGTCGACAGGCTGGCAGTCAGCACCCGCTCGTCGGGACGCGAGGCTTTCTCGATCACCGTCACGGGCGTCGCGGGGTCGGCGCCGTGCATCAGGAGGCGCCCCTGGATGAAGCGCGCGGCGCGCTTGCCCATGTAGATCGCGGCGACCGCGTTCGGCTTGGCAAGCTGCGCCCAGTCGTGATCGGCGAAGCCCTTCATGTCGTGACCGGTCAGGAACCGAACGCTGGCGTTGCGGCCGCGGCGCGTCAGGCTTTGGCCGATCGAGGCGACCGAGGCAGAGGCGGCGGTGATGCCAGGGACGACGGACCACGAGAGGTTTGCGGCCTCGACGGCTTCGACCTCTTCATCGAGGCGGCCATAGATCGTGGGGTCGCCTGATTTCAGGCGCACGACCTGCGCGCCCTCGGCGACGTGGCGGACGATATGGGCGTTGATCTCGTCCTGGGGCGTGTGGCGGCCGAAGCCCTCCTTGCCGACGTCGATCATCAGCGCCTCGCGGCGGGCGAGTTCGAGGATCGCGGGCGTCACCAGCCGGTCGTAGATCACCACGTCGGCCGCGTCGAGTGCGCGGCGGGCCTTCATCGTCAGAAGCTCGGGGTCGCCGGGGCCAGCGCCGACAAAGGCGACGTGGCCGGGGCGCGAGCTGCGGGCGAGGTGTTCGCCCAAGAGCCGGTCGAGCGTCTCGCGTACCTCGGCCTCGCCACCCTTGGCATGGGCGCGGGGGCCGTCGCGGTCGTAGTAGTCGGCCCAGAAGTCGCGTCGGGCGCGGCCGAAGGGCAAGGCCTCGGCCATGTGGCGGAAGCCCTTGCCGATGCGGGCGAGGGGGCCGAGGACGGTTGGCAGGCGCTCTTCCAGCTCGCGCTTGATGGTGCGGGCGAGGACGGGGGCGGCGCCTTCGGTGCCGATGGCGACTGTGACCGGGTCGCGGTCAACGATGGCAGGCGTGATGAATTGCGAGCCCTGCAGGTTGTCGACCATGTTGACCAGCGCACCGTCGGCACGCGCGAGTTTTGCAACGCGGGCATCCTCGGCATCGTCGTCGTTGGCGGCATAGAACAGCGCGGCGCACATGGCGTCGCCGGGCTGCGCGCGGCGGCGGACGAGGCGCAGGCGCCCCTCGGCAGCCCAAGCGGCGATCTCGGGGGAGGGGTCGGAGGCGAATACGGTCAGGTGCGCCTGGGTCTTGAGAAGCAGGCGCAGCTTGGCCAGAGCAGCCTCGCCGCCGCCCGCCACGACGACACGGCGACCCTCGAGATCGAGGAAGACGGGAAAGTGCTTCATGGCGAGCGCTCCGGGTTTCGGTTACGTCCGACTTAGAACAGAATTCCCCTTCCGTGCAGGGGCACCGGCTATATAAGGAACGGGTGTTCCCGAGGATGCCCCGTCCGGGCCAAGTGTTCGCGCAGAAGGGAGAGTTGCGGATGGATGTTCGCCTGGACGATCTGGACCGGAAGATATTGCGCGAATTGCAGCGCGACGCGGGGCAATCGCTGGATGAAATCGCCAAGGCGGTGGCCAGTTCCAAGACCCCCGTCTGGAACCGGATCCGCAAGATGCGCGAGGCGGGGATCGTGGGCACGCAGACGGTTCTGCTGGATGCCGAAGCGCTGGGGTTCGACGCCTGCTTCTTCGTGCTAATCCGCACCAGCGAGCACGAGCGGGACTGGCAGGAGAAATTCCTCGCTGCCCTTCGCGCCCGTCCCGAGGTGCAGGAGGCGCACCGGCTGGCCGGCGACATCGATTACATCCTGAAGGTCAGGGTGCCGAACGCGCGGGCCTATGATACATTCTACCAGGCGCTGATCGCCGAGGTGAAGATCCACAACGTCACGGCGCTTTTGTCGATGGAAGAACTGAAATTCACTACGGCGCTGCCGCTTTAGGCGGACCTGGTGCCCTCGGGCAGAGCGGCCCACCAGTCGGCGTAGCTGGAGTTCCACGGCGCGGTGCGCGTCTCGTCCGGGGCGTCGTCGTCCCACCAGACGGGGCCACGTTCGCCCAGATCGTGCTTGGCGGCGTCCACGCGGGCGCGGGCATCTTTGATCTCGGCCTCGGTTTCGGCGCGGAAGACGTCGCGGCGGGCCTGCATCAGGCGTTTCACGGCGGCGCGACGGTCGGTGTCCGAGAGGCGCGGGTCGGTCTTGCGCCAGAGGCGACCCTTGGCGACGAAGTAGCGGCCATCCGGGGTTTCCGGGTGGTCCTTCGGCATCAGGCGCTTTCGTAAGCCGCGAGCGCGTCGATCTCGGCCTGGGTGAGGGACGTGGTCGCCGCGACGGTGCCGTCTTCGGATCTTTCGATGCGGATGTCCGAGAGTTCGAGCAGGACCTTACGGGTCGAGAGGTCACCGTAGCCGCCGGTGCCGACGACAACCTTGTCGGTGTCGTCTTCGAGGACGAGCACGTTGTCGATCGTGCCGATCCGGTCGCCCGATGCGCCCATCAGAAGGGCGTCCACGAGGTCTTCGGTGGCGAGATTTTCGAGGTCGCTGACCTCGGCCGGGTTCTGCGGCTCGGTCTCTTGGGCGAGCACGGGCAGGGCGGGTCCGAGGATGAAGGGCAGGACGAGCAGGTGACGCATCGGGGGTCTCCTTTGTCGCGTCTGTTGAACCGGACAACCCATAGGGCCGGGGGCGAGTTCCCTGATTTGGACACGCGCCCCCGGTAGAGCCTAGCGGTTCAGGCGATGCTCGATCAGGTCGTCCACCACCTCGGGCTCGGCGAGGGTCGAGGTGTCGCCCAGGCTGTCATGCTCGTTCGCGGCCACCTTGCGCAGGATGCGACGCATGATCTTGCCCGAGCGGGTCTTGGGCAGGCCCGGGGCGAACTGGATGAAGTCGGGCTTGGCGATCGGGCCGATCTCGTTTCGGACCCAGGCCGAAAGCTCCTTCTTCAATTCGTCCGAGGGTTCGTGCCCGGACATGAGCGAGACGTAGCAATAGATGCCCTGTCCCTTCACGTCGTGGGGCACGCCAACCACGGCGGCCTCGTTCACGGCCGGATGGGCGACGAGGGCGCTTTCGACCTCGGCCGTGCCCATGCGGTGGCCCGACACGTTGAGCACGTCATCCACGCGGCCGGTGATCCAGTAATATCCGTCCTCGTCCCGCGTGCAGCCGTCGCCCGAGAAGTAGTAGCCCTTGTATTGCTGGAAATACGTGTTCTCGAACCGCTCGTGGTCGCCATAGACGGTGCGCATCTGGCCGGGCCAGCTGTCAGCGATGGCAAGCACGCCGTCGACGCCGTTGCCGTCCTTTTCGGTCCCGGCCTCGGGGTCGAGGACGACGGGCTTCACGCCGAAGAAGGGCAGGGTGGCCGAGCCGGGCTTGGTCGGCGTGGCACCCGGCAGCGGGGTCAGCATGTGGCCGCCGGTTTCGGTCTGCCACCAGGTGTCGACGATGGGGCAGCGGCCTTCGCCCACGACCTTGTCGTACCAGTTCCAGGCCTCGGGGTTGATCGGTTCGCCCACGGTGCCCAGCACCTTGATCGAGGACCGGTCGTACCTGGTGACGAAGTCGTCGCCCTTGCCCATCAGGGCGCGGATCGCGGTGGGGGCAGTGTAGAACTGCGCGACCTTGTGGTCCTGCACGATCTTCCAGCAGCGGCCCGCATCGGGGTAGGTGGGGACGCCCTCGAACATCAGGGTGGTCGCGCCGTTCGCGAGGGGGCCATAGACGATGTAGCTGTGGCCCGTGACCCAGCCCACGTCGGCGGTGCACCAGTAGACGTCGCCATCCTTGTAGTCGAACGTGTATTCGTGGGTGATCGCCGTGTAGAGCAGGTAGCCCCCCGTCGTGTGGACCACGCCCTTGGGCGCGCCGGTGGAGCCGCTGGTGTAGAGCACGAAGAGGGGATCCTCGGCGTTCATCTCCACGGGCTCGCAGGTGTCGTCGACGCCGTCTTCCATCTCGTGCAGCCAGTGGTCACGGCCCTCGACCATGTTGCAGGGCTGGCCGTGGCGCTTGACCACGAGGACCTGTGCCTCGTGGGTGACCTTGTCCATCGCGCGGTCGGTGTTGCTCTTGAGGTCGGTGACCTTGCCGCCGCGGGGGGCGCCGTCCGAGGTGATGACGACCTTGGCGCCGCAGCCGTTCACCCGCTGCGCCAGCGCGTCGGGTGAGAAGCCGGCGAACACCACCGAATGGACCGCGCCGATCCGGGCGCAGGCGAGCATCGCGTAGGCCGCCTGCGGGATCATCGGCAGGTAGATCACGACGCGATCGCCCTTCTCCACGCCCATCTTCTTCAGGACGTTGGCGAACTTGTTCACGTGGGACGAGAGCTGCCGGTAGGTGATGTGCTGGTCGGAGCCGTCATCCTCGTCCGGGACCCAGATGATCGCAGTCTGGTCGCCGCGGTCCTTCAGGTGCCGGTCGATACAGTTCGCGGCGACGTTCAGGGTGCCGTCCTCGAACCACTTGATCGACACGTTGCCATAGTCAAAATTGGTGTTCTTCACCTTGGTCGGCGCCTTGATCCAGTCGAGGCGCTTTGCCTGCTCGCCCCAGAAGCCGTCGGGGTCCTGGATCGAGCGGGCGTACAACTCGTCGTACCTGGCGCGGTCGATATGGGCGGACGCGGCGAATTCTTCGGACGGTGCGCGCATCGTCTTGTCTTCGTCTAGCATGGTGGCTCCTCCTCTTCGGCAACGTCCGGGCTATGCCCGAGTCTTCAGATTGCCAGATATTCCTGCCGCAGTCCCTCGTTGTCGAGCACCTCGGCGGCCGAACCGTCGAACACGACCGACCCGGTGTCGAGGATCACAGCGCGATCCGAGATCTTCAAGGCGGCGATCGCGTTCTGCTCGACCAAGATCGTGGTGATCCCCTGGTCGCGGATGATCTGCAGGGTCTTGGCGATCTCCTGCACGATGACGGGGGCGAGGCCCTCGTAGGGCTCGTCCAGCAGCAGCACCTTGATGTCGCGGCAGAGCGCGCGGCCGATGGCCAGCATCTGCTGTTCGCCGCCCGAAAGGGTCACGCCCTCTTGTTTGCGGCGCTCGCCGAGGCGGGGGAACAGTTCGTAGATACGGTCGATCCCCCAGCCGATGGGCGGGGCGATCTGGGCAAGCTGCAGGTTCTCTTCGACCGTGAGCCCGGGGATGATGCGCCTGTCCTCGGGGACCAGCTGGATGCCGGCGGCGGCGGCCTCGTGCGCTTTCATCCGGTGGAGCGGCTTGTGGTCGAGCCAGATCTCGCCGTGTTTCAGCTCGGGCGTGCCGACCCGCGCGATGGTGCGCAGGGTCGAGGTCTTGCCGGCACCGTTGCGGCCCAGAAGGGCGAGGATCTCGCCCTCGTGGACGTTGAAGCTGACATCCTGGACGATGTAGCTTTCGCCGTAATAGCCGTGGATGTTCGACACCGACAGGAAGGCCGGGGCGGTCGCGGCATGGTTCGCGTTCGGGTTCCAGTCCTTAGTCTTGGCGGGCTCGTTCATGGCGTTTCCTTTCAGACCTCGGCTTCGCCCAGATAGGCTTCGCGCACCTTCGGATGGCCCTTGATGTTCTCGGGGACGTCTTCGACCAGCGGGGTGCCCTGAGCCAGGACCGTGATCCGGTCGGCAAGGCTGAAGACCACGTGCATGTCGTGCTCGATGATGCACATCGTGACGTCGCCCTTGGCCTTGATGGTCTTCAACAAGTCGATCGTGTTGTTGGTGTCGGCGCGGGCCATGCCGGCCGTCGGCTCGTCCAGCAGCAGAAGCTTGGGCTTCTGGCTGAGGCACATCGCCATCTCGAGCCGCCTCTTGTCGCCGCGCGACAGGGACGAGGCGACCACGTTGCGCTTTTCGAACATGTTGACCTCGCGCAGCATCCGCTCGGCCTGTTCGACGATCCCGCTCTCGCTATCCGTGCGCTCGAACGCGTGCATCCGGAACGCGCCGTCGCGCTTGGCGAAGCACGGGATCATCACGTTTTCGAAGACCGTCAGGTCGGCGAAGATCTCGGGCGTCTGGAAGACGCGGGAGATGCCCATCTGGTTGATCTCGTGCGGCTTGCGGCCCAGCACCGAGTTGCCGTCGAACATGACCGAGCCGGTATCGGGCACCAGCTTGCCGACGAGGCAGTTCAGGAGCGTCGACTTGCCGGCGCCGTTGGGGCCGATGATGGCGTGGCAGGTGTTTTCCTTCACGCTGAGGTTCACGTCACCCAGGGCCTGCAGTCCGCCGAAGCGCTTGTTGACGCCTTTGACTTCAAGGATTCCCATCGTTTCGTCTCCTTAGTCCGCGTTGCGCTTCTGGGCGGCCTGCTCTTCGACCGGACCGGACTTGCGGTCGCGGCGGAAGATCGTGGCGATCCGCTGACCGCCCTCGACGAGGCCGCCGGGCAGGAAGCAGACGACGAGCATGAACATCAGGCCCAGCGTCAGATGCCAGCCCTTGCCCACGAAGGGGTGGACGATGCCGACCAGGATGTCCTCTATCCCGTCGGGCATGAAGGCGAACCACTGGTGCAGGACGCCATCGTTGATCTTCGAGAAGATGTTCTCGAAATACTTGATGAGGCCGGCGCCCAGGACTGGGCCTATCAGAGTGCCTGCGCCGCCGAGGATCGTCATCAGCACGACCTCGCCCGACGCGGTCCACTGCATCCGCTCGGCACCCGCAAGCGGGTCCATCGAGGCCATCAGGCCACCGGCGAGGCCGGCATACATGCCCGAGATCACGAAGGCGGCCAGCGTGTAGGGGCGCGGGTTCAGGCCGGTGTAGTTCATGCGCTGCTGGTTCGACTTCACCGCGCGCAGCATCATGCCGAAGGGCGAACGGAAGATGCGGATTGCCAGGTAGAAGGCGAGCACCATCACCACGGCACAGAAGTAGTAGCCGAAGTTGAACACCCAGCTCCAGCCGCCGATGCTGACGGTTTCGGTCGCGCGCATGGTGATCCCGAAGAGATGCGGCATGTCGGGCGACCCGGCCGTCCGCAGCCATTGCGGGTCCGAGGTGTAGACCTGCAGGCCCGTCTCGCCGTTGGTGATGGGGGTCAGGACCGAATAGGCCAGCGCGAAGGACATCTGCGCAAAGGCGAGCGTCAGGATCGAGAAGTAGATCCCCGACCGCCGCAGCGAGATGTATCCGATCAGCAGCGAAAACAGCGCCGCCACTATCACCGCCAGCACGAGGCCCGGCAGGACGTTGTAGTTCAGCAGCTTGAACATCCACACGACCGAATAGGATCCGATCCCCAGGAAGGCCGCATGGCCGAACGATAGGTAGCCGGTCAGACCAAAGAGGATGTTGAAGCCGATGGCGAAGATTCCGAAGATCACGAAGCGCTGCATCAGGTCCGGGTAGCCCGCGTTGAACTGGGCAAGGCTCGAGCCTTCGGGGAAGGGGTTCAGCAGGATCGGCGCGGCCATGGTCAGCACGAGCACCACGATCATCAGCGTGACGTCGCGCCCCTTGATGCCGAGGATCCCGCCGGTCGAGCGGCTCTCGCGCGTGGTAGTGGCGCCGGCAGCGGTGTGTTGGGTCTGGTCGGTCATGTGATTACTCCTCCATCACGCCCTTGCGGCCCATGAGCCCGCGGGGACGGGTCAGCAGCACGACGATGGCGACGAGGTAGATGATGATCTGGTTGATCCCGGGCACGAGGCCGATCGCCCAGGTGGTCGAGGCGAAGCTTTCGAGGATGCCGAGAAGGAACCCCGCCAGCACCGCGCCGGGCAGGGAGCCCATGCCGCCGACGACGACCACGACGAACGACAGGACGAGGAAGTCCATGCCCATGTGGTAGTTTGGCGGGTTGATCGGCGTGTACATGACACCCGCAAGGCCCGCGACGGCGGCGGCGATGCCGAACATGATGGTGAACCGCTTGTCGATGTCGATGCCCAGCAGGCCCACGGTCTCGCGGTCGGCCATGCCGGCCCGGACGACCATTCCGAAGGTGGTGAACTGCAGGAAGACGAAGACCGCGGCGATGACGGCGAGCGAGAAGAGGAAATAGACCAGGCGCCAGATCGGGTAGATGATGACGTTCGGGTCGAACCCAAGCAGGACGCCGAAATCCATCGAGCCGCGGAACACCTCCGGCGCGGGCGTCGGGATCGGGTTCGCGCCGTAGAAATACTTGATGACCTCCTGCAGCACGATCGCGAGGCCGAAGGTCACGAGGATCTGGTCGGCGTGGGGGCGCTTGTAGAAGTGCTTGATCAGCCCGCGCTCCATGATGAAGCCGACGAGCAGCATCACCGGGATCGCGAAGAGGATCGCCAGCGGAACGGACCAGTCGATAATTGCGGCGCCGAATTCGGGGCCGAACCAGGCCTCGGCATAGGGCGTCTGCACCTGCATCGGGTTGCCGAGGAAGTCGGTCCGGCTCTCGTCGATCGTCGTGAAGGACAGGTTGAAGATCCGCTGCAGCGTCACGGCGCAGAACGCGCCGATCATGAACAGCGCGCCGTGGGCGAAGTTGACGACACCCAGAGTGCCGAAGATGAGCGTCAGGCCCAGGGCGATCAGCGCATAGGCCGATCCCTTGTCCAGGCCATTCAGGATTTGAAGGAATATGGCTTCCATGGGTGTCGCCTCGGGTCGAGTGGGGACGTTCCGGCGCACGAAGGGCGCGCCGGTCGCAGGTTCGGTCGGGTCTTGAGAACGGGTATCGGAGCGGCGTCAGGACCGCTCCGACGGGGGCCGGATCAGGCGCCCGTATTGCACTCGCCCAGGTCGCCGCCGGCGAACATGGGGTGGTCGGGCTCGTAGGTGACGGCCTCGGTCGGGGTGACTTCGACGATCTCCACCAGGTCGAACTCGTTCTCGGGGTTCTCCTTGCCGCGGGTGACGACCACGTCCTTGAAGCACTGGTGGTCGTCGGCGCGGTAGAGTGTCGGGCCGTTGCCCATGCCGTCGAACTCGAACCCTTCGAGGGCCTCGACCACGGCGCAGGGGTTGAAGCTGCCGGCGCGCGCGACGGCATCCGCATAAAGCAGCGTCTGGACGTAGCAGGTGTGGGCGGCCTGGCTGGGCGGGAAACCGAACTTTTCACCGAAGGACTGCACGAAGGCGTTGGTGCCCTTGTAGCGCTCGCCCAGCTGGTTTTCGAGCTTCCAGTCCCAGTTCTGCGAGCCGGGGATGCCGGCGATGTTCTGACCCGCACCGCGTGCCATCAGCTCGGAGTAGAGCGGCACGACGATCTCGAACTGCTTGCCGTTGGCCTGCGCGTTCTTCAGGCCGAACTGCACGGCGTTGGTGAGCGAGTTCACCATGTTGCCGCCGTAGTGGTTCAGGAACAGCACGTCTGCGCCCGACTGCAGGACCGGCGTGATGTAGGCCGAGAAGTCGGTAGCGGCGAGCGGGGTCAGGACGTTGTTCACCGTCTCCCAGCCGAGGGCCTCGGTCGCGGCCTGCATCGACTCCTGCGTGGTCCAGCCCCAGGTGTAGTCGGCGGTCAGGTGATAGGCCTTGCGGTCGTTGCCATAGAGCCGTTCGAGCACCGGGCCCATCGCGGCGGCGGACTGGTAGGCATTGAAGAAGTGGCGGAAGCCGTTGGCCTTGCGGTCCTTGCCCGTCGTGTCGTTTGAGTGGGTGAGGCCGGCCATGAAGATGACGCCGGCTTCCTGGCAGAGGCCCTGGACGGCGACGGCGACGCCCGAGGACGACCCGCCGGAGATCATGATGGCGCCGTCCTTCTCGATCATCGAGCGGGCGGAGGCGCGGGCGGCGTCGGACTTGGTCTGCGTGTCGCCGGTGACGTATTCGACCCGCTTGCCGTTGATGCCGTTGCCCTGCAGCGCATCGGACGAGAACGTCTGCAGCATGCCGCCGTCACCCTCGCCGTTCAGGTGCTCGACCGCGAGTTCGAACGCGCGCAACTCGTCGGCGCCCTCGTCGGCATAGGGGCCGGTCTGGGGCACGTTGAAGCCGAGCGTCACCGTATTGCCGGTCGGCGCGTTGACGAAGCCTTGCTCCTGCGCCCAGGAAGCACCGGTGAACAGCGTCGGCGTGGCAAGCGCTGCGCCCGTGGCGGCACCGGTCTTGATCAGACCGCGGCGCGTCAGGTGGGACTTGGACATGAAACTCCTCCCTTCATGATTATCCGGAACGGTTGGCCGCAGTCTCCTCCCCGCGGCGGGTCGATCCGTCGTCCGTGTACGGACTGCGTCCAAGTTGAGCGACCGCAGCCGCCGCACGCAACGGTTTGGAAAGGTCTTGTTCAAGATCGGTAAATGTCTG
>NZ_JBELKF010000025.1:0-44763 GCF_042089775.1 Palleronia sp. | reverse complement strand
CACTCATATCGCCCCCTCTTGTTCGAGGGCCGTGAATCATGCGGGCCGCACAGCCGCAACCTGATTAATGGGTCCTGAGTCTAGATGATCTGGCCAGGTGCGGCAGGAAAATCTCTCCGAGCGTGATTCGACGACAGCGGCTCAGAAACTGCGCGCCACGCCCCTCGACACTAGTTGGGACCATGTTCCATTTCACGCGCCACACGCCGAATGCCACCGGAAAGAGGCACGGTTCCGAGCGGCCGCAGTGGACGGCCCGAGGAACGGAAGAATGGGTTGGGGGGCGCATTCATTTCTGCAATGAAAACTGACGCTTATGTGTCATGAAGCATCCCACGGGTTGCTTTGGTCGACGGTGGAGGCGTCGCTTGTGTGAATCACTACCCGTCCTGTCCGCGGGTCAATCTCAGACCGCGCAATCGGGATGCCGGCGTCGCGATACGCTTTCAGGTATCGAACCGATTTTGCTTGAGTAATGGCTGCGCGGCGGCTGGACGTTGATGCTTCTTTCTCGGTCCCGACGAGATTGCCCGTGCCGGGTTTCGCTCAGGTTTTGATCACGGGGCTTTTGACAGGCCGCTGTCGCCGGTTGGCGCAGAGTGGGGGGGCGTCCCACCATAGCGGCACAAACTGCACGGATCACCTCGCTGTTCTGCGAACTTCTCGGCCTTGCCGGAGAGCAGCCCGCCCATACCGCCAAGCGCCTGGCGCTTTCAGGTGCCGACAACCGTTTGATCCACGCCGTGCCTTGCCACCAGGTTGGCCAATGTCATCTCGCCTCGAAGGGGCCCTGAACCCGGCGCTGTGCTTCTGCCGTTTGCCACCCACGCTGTCCTCCTCGTCATCGTTGGCGCAAGCTTGGCAAGAGGACCGATCTCGGGGATAGCCTCACCTCTCCCAGCCCGAAAAATGCTCAGCGAGAAATCCCGGCCCCCGAGCGGTTCAGCACCTACGGGCAGAACATCGCGATCAAGCTACCGCCGCATCGTCCAGCCACGCGCGGGTCAGCCTTCTGGCCGTGGTAATGAAGCGGGTGTTGCGGGCGGCGGCCCCCGGCTCTTCGAGACGCGGAACGATCCAGCCTACGTAGCTTGCCGCGCGTAGAGCCATGAACATGTCCAGATGTTCCAGGTCCAGCGACCGCCGGGAATGATAACCGTCCAGTAGCGCGGCATGCAGGGCGTCGTAATGCGGTTCGCCCAGGTTCTTCAGCAAAGTCGTCACCAGTTCATAGAGGCGGAACCCGAACCCGGCATCGTCGAAGTCGATCAGTTGCAGGCGATCTCCGGAGATCATGAGGTTTTCGCGGACCAGGTCGGCATGGATCAGGCCGTAATCCAGATCATCCCCCTGCCCGGCCAGCACCGCCTCGGCGCGGTTGCGCAATCGGATGAACAAGTCACGGTCGTCTGGCGTCAGGGTGGGATTGTCCCAGAAGCGGCCCCAGAGCGGAGCGTCCCCCAGCAGCCCCGCACGGTCCCAGTGGCACCGGGTGAAACCGGCGGGCGGGGTCCACGCGTCAAGCGCCACGTGAAGGCGGGCGGTTTCGACCCCGATGCGCTGGAACAGGTCGCTGCCGTGCGCGGGGGCAAGAGGTTCGGTGGTGGTCCCGATCACCTCGCCTTCCAGCCACTCCAAAAGGTCGATCTGCGTTCCATCCACCACATGGAACAGCTCTTTCGCCGCCGAAGGAACCGGGTTTGGCACGTTCAGCCCCGCGCGCCCGGCGGCAGCCATCATCTGAAGTTCCGAAATCAGCTCGGCATCGCTGCGATAGCCCGGCCGGTGGAGACGGAGCGCATAACGCTGCCCGGCGTGGTGGATCTGGAACACGCGGTTTTCACGTTCCGCCACCAGTCGATAGGAGGCCCGGTCGAGCCCCCACAGGGCCAGCGCCGCCTCCACCACAGCCGCACTCACGGCTGTGGCACCTCGCGCAGAACGTCGTCCAGCGTGTCGATGAGGCTGTCCGCGTTCTCGATCGAGAAGACCAGCGGCGGCCGGATCTTGAGCGTGTTCTTGTGCCGCCCAAGCTTCGACAGGATGAAGCCGCGGTCCCGCATGGCGTTGACGACGCGTTCGGTGAAGGCGCTGGCAGGTTCCTTCGTGTCGCGGTCCACAACCATCTCGGCCCCGAAGATCAGCCCAGCCCCCCGGACGTCGCCGATACAGGCGTGTCGCATGGCCAGATCCTCCAGCCGCTTGCGCGCGTGCGCCCCCACGATGCGCGCGTTTTCGACCAGATCGCGGTCGTGGATCTCGTGCAGAACGGCGTGGGCGGCGGCGCAGCTGACCGGATTGCCGCCGAAGGTGTTGAAATAGCGATAGCCGTCGCGGAAGGTCCGCATCGTCTCGGCGCTCGTGACCAGGCCCCCGACCGGGTGGCCGTTGCCCATGGGTTTGCCAAGGGTCATCACGTCGGGCGTCACGCCCATCTTCTGGTGGGCCCACAGGTGGGTGCCCGTGCGGCCAAAGCCCGACTGGACCTCGTCGCAGATCAGGAATCCCCCGGCCTTCCGCACAACCTCGGCCGCGGGGCGCAGCCAGCCGTCGGCATGTTGAGGGAAGCCCTCGTTCAGGAAGTAGGGACAGACGACCAGCGCGGCAAAGCCGATGCCGGCAGCCTCGTGCGCGGCGATGTGCTTGGTCAGCGCGGCCGCGAAGGCGGTGCCGTCCGGGTCAGGGTTGCGGTAGCTGTCGGGCGCCTCGACGAAGCGAAAGAACTGCTCCAGTCCGAAACCGACCTTGGGCTCGTTGCTGCGGCTGAGCTGGCTGACCAGCGCGGTGTTGCCGTGATAGGTCGCGTCCGTGGCAATGATACCGCGCTTGCCCGTCACCGCTTCGGCCATCCTGAGCGCCACGTCATTCGCCTCGGACCCGGTGCAGGTCAGCAGCACCGTGTCGAGCCCATCGTCCACCGTTGCCGTCAGCGCCTCGGCGTAGTCGAGAATCCCGTCGTGCAGATACCGGGTGTGGGTGTTCAGCGTGCTGGCCTGGTCGTGGATCGCCTGAACCACGCGCGGGTTGCAGTGCCCCACCGTCGCCACGTTGTTGTAGCAGTCGAGATAGCGGCGCCCGTCAGCATCCCACAGCCAGACGCCCTCGCCCCGCACGATGTGGAGCGGTTCTTGGTAGAAGGTCGAGACGTTCGGCCCGAGGAGCCGTTTGCGGTCCGCGATCAGCTCTGCCGTGCTGCGTGTCATGGGCTGCCTCTTTCTGCGTCCATCCCAGGGTCGGGCATGGGGTAATCGGGCGGAACCGTGCCGCTCAGCGCCGCGGTTATCTCGGCGCATCCCGCGCGAAGATGCTGGATGATCGCGTCGCGCAGCGGGGCGGTCATGCGCGATTGCGGGACCGGTACGGCGACCGTCCCGGTTGCGACTTCATCCATCCCGAAAAACGGCATTCCGTAGGACAGGACCTCGTTGGTGAAGAACTGGTCGGCGAAGCTGAAGCCCCGCGCCCGTGTCACCCGCACGATCTCGCGCAGGTCGGAGGCTGCGATGACCGTATTTGCCGCGAAGGAGTCGCGCTGGGCGGACAAGGCATAGTCCATCGCCGCCTCTGGACCGAAGGCAAGCATTGCCAACCCCGAGGCGGTGGCGTGCAGCGGCAGCATCTCGGCCTCGTCGAAGATCACCTGGGTGCCGTGCCGCCGCGGATCGGCGTGATAGATCGGCGACATCCCGCCCCCTTGAAGGACCGAGGCGTGCACCAGCTCGCCCAGCGCTTCTGCCATCCGGTCGACGACGGGGGCGACCACGCTGCGAACGGGGAAGTTGCTTTCCCGCACGGCCGCCAGGCGCAGCACTGCGGGACCAAGCCGGTAGCTCCGCCGCTCCTCGTTCTGTTCAAGAAAACCGTTCGCCTGAAGTTCGACCAGGTATCGGCGCACAGTCGCCTTGTCGCCGCCGCTGAGGCGCACGAAGCTCGCAAGTCCGATCTCGGCCCGTGCGGACGAGAAATGGTTCAGCAGGGTCAGGGCGTTCGTGATCGTCCCCATCGGGTGTGGTCCTTCGCGATTGGGCGTGCGCCCTGCCTTAGCTCTCGCCGCTTTCCACACGTCGGTCAACGATTGATGACACGGCAGTGTCGAATAATGAAACCTCTTTACGAGGATCGACCTGTGGCGGATAGATCGAGATCGACGGCGAGCGCGACGATGCCGATCCTGGGACGGGGGGATCGAAATTCGGCTCCGGTCAGCCGGCGAAGCCGTCCCCGGTCCAAAACCGGCAGGCGGTTCCCCGGCTCGGGATCATGGCGAAGAGGGTCGATGCGGCATGCAGGCAAAGGCCCCCCCCAATCGACCGCGGGTGGGCCATCTCCATCGGCAAGCTCGCGTCAAGACGCTGCACATCGGTCGACCTAGAGCGGGCGACGCGCAGCCCCGTCTGGCGTGACGGCATCGGCGGTCCCTTTCGGGGATCGCACCAGCCCCGCCTCGCACCACCTGTCGAAGACTGCCAGCGCCGCCCGAGCAAAGCCTGCATCGTTGATGTGGCAGTCCAACCTGTGCAGGTCGGCATTCTGCGGGCACTGCACGGCGAACGTCCGGCAGAAGGCGGCGAGCCCTGCGGCGTCGTGCAGCGGTCCTCCGGGACGATCCCATTCGCCGCATCCGCCCTCGGGAAGAAGGACGACCGTTTCGCCCTTGGCTTGGGCAAGTCGATCGGCATGGGCCTTCGCCACGGCTTCACGCCCCTTCGTATCAAGGACGTAGGATGTGATCAGGCGATTATGCGCATGGCTGTCGAGCCCCTCGAACCGAGGGTCGGGAGGCTGCCAGCCCACCACATCCACCAAGTCATAGCAGCCGGGCGCGACGATCTGCGGCGTTCCCGACCGGCCCGCCCCTGTCAGGCGACTTGGCCCGGCGCTTACGGTCGAGCCGAAGAGATGGTTTCCCAGCTCTTGCGTGCAAAAATCGAAGACGCAAGCGAAGGCGCCTTCGCTCGCCATGCTCTCGAACGCGCGGCCACCCATGCCGGTGGCGTGGAAGACGGCGACTTCGAAGCCGCGCGCTTCGAGTTCCGGTTTCAAGCTGACCATGTACCTGAGCGCCGACTTGCCCAGGCTCGTCATCCCGATCAGCGGGCGGTCCTTCGACGGCGGCACCGCCGCGCGGGCCGCCCCCAGAACCGCCCCTGCCGCCTGCGCGAGGGATGCGCGGCAGACCGAGTTCAATCCGTACAGCCCGCCGGCCCACAGGATCATCTGGACATCCGCAGCCAGACGCTCGGGCGGCAAAAGCGGCGAGAATGCCACGGTCGAGACGATGTATTTCGGCACCCCAAGCGGCAGCGCGGCCGTCAGGTCCAGGGCCAGATCGGTGCCCATCGATCCGCCCAGAACGATGGCCCCGTCGATCCGGCCCTCGCGGCAGAGGTCGGCCGCCTTCGCCGCGGCACCGGCTGCCATGATCTGCATGGCGACATTCTCGTCGCCGCTGTTGATCGCGGTTTCGATGGTGCTGCCGCCGGCTTCGGCCACCTCGTGCTTGGTCACGTCCACCGGCACAGGCGGATCGCCCAGCACGCTGACATCCATCGTCAGCACCTGCCCCCCCTGCGCCGCGATGCAGGAGGCGATGAAGGTCAGCTCGTCCGACTTGGTGTCGAAGGTGCCCGCTACCAGGATGGTCTTGTCGCTCATGTCCGCCCCCCGCTCATAGCTTGATCCATGCCGTCTTCAGGTCGAGGAACTTGTCGAAGGCATGCAGGGATTTGTCATGCCCGTTCCCCGACTGCTTGATGCCTCCCAGCGGCACGGTGATATCGGCGCCGCCATAGGTATTCACATGAACCACGCCGGCCCTGACGGCGCGGATCATCCGGTGCGCCCGCCCCAGATTGGCGGTCCATACCCCGGCGGCGAGGCCGTACTCGGTCGCGTTGGCAAGCAGGACCGCCTCGGCCTCGTCCTCGAACGGAGTGACCGTCACCACGGGACCGAACACTTCGTCGTTGAAGATGCGCAGATCGGGGGTGACATCGCTGACCACGGTCGGAGCCATGTAGGTGCCGCCGGTCTCTTGCATGATGCGCGTGCCTCCGGTGGAGACGGTCGCCCCCTGCTCCTGCGCATGCCGCACATGTTCGAGGTTCTGGGCCAGCTGTCCTTCCGAGCTTACCGCCCCCGCCTGGGTACCCAGGTCGAGCGGGTCCCCCACGCGCATTTCGCTGGCGATCCTGGCCATCGCGTCGGTGAAGTCGCGCGCGATGCCCTTCTGGACCAGAAGCCGCGACCCGGCCACGCAGACCTGGCCCGAGTTGCGGAAGATGCCCGCCGCCGACACCTTGGCGGCCTCGGCCAGATCCTCGACATCGTCGAACACGATATTCGGAGACTTCCCGCCCAGCTCCAGGTAGACCCGCTTGAGGTTCGATTTGGCCGATGCCTCGAGCAACCGCCGCCCCGTCGGGCCCGAGCCGGTAAAGACGAGCGCGTCCACATCCATCGACATCGCCAGCGCCTGCCCACAGCGCGCGCCCCGCCCCGTGACCACGTTCAGAACGCCCTTTGGCAGGCCGGCTTCGAGCGCCAGCTCGGCGATCCGGATCAGGGTCAGCGATGCCGTCTCGGACGGCTTCAGCACGACCGAGTTACCCGCCGCCAAGGCGGGGGCCAGCTTCCACGTCCCGATCATCAGGGGGAAATTCCAGGGCACGATGGCTCCGATGACGCCCACGGGCTCTCGGTGGATCAGCCCGAGGGCGGCATCGGCCGTGGGTGCAATCTCGCCGTAGATCTTGTCGATCGCCTCGGCATACCAGCGGATCGCCCCCACGGCCGATCCGACCTCGGCCTTGCCGGCCATCGCGATCTCGGTGCCGTTGTCGCGCACGCCCAGCACCGCCAGATCGAGCCACTCACGCTCGATCAGGTCAGCCCATTCCAGGAGGACCTTCTTGCGCGCCGCGGGGGGCTGCCCCGCCCAGCGGCGATCCTCGAAGGCAGCGCGCGCGGCGTGCACGGCATCCTCGACGTCCTCGGAGGTCGCGTCCGCGATGGTGGTCAGACGCGCGCCGTTCAAGGGCGAGATCACGACCAGCGTCGCACCGTCACCCGCCTCGCGCCGGTCGCCGCCGATCAGAAGGCGGCCCGGCGTGACGGGCGCATCGCGCAGCGCATCGATGGCGGATTGGTCGAACATGGGTTACCTCGTTTGCGAGTCGTGAAGCTCGTGATCGGGATCTTCGCGCCGGTCCGCGATCTCGCGACCGACCGAGCGCACGTGCGAGACGATCACCAGCACGATGATCACGGCCAGCCCGGCCGCGATCGGGCGGCTGACGAAATCCAGCGGTCCGTCGATCCGTGCCATGGCCGACCGCAGGCGCGTCTCCATGATGGCGCCAAGGACCATTCCAAGGATGATCGGCACCACCGGCAGGTTCAGCCGCTTCAGGATCATTCCCAGCACCCCGAACCCCGCCGCCATGGCGCAATCGTTGACCGAGTTGCGCAAGGAGAAGACACCGACGAAGCTCAGGATCAGGACAAGGATACCCAGAAGCCGCGTGGGCACCTGGATGATCTTCACCAGAAGATTGGTCGAGATCAGCAGGAACGCCAGCACGATGACGTTGAGCAGCAACAGCGCCAGATACAGCGCCATGACGAAATCCATGTCGTTCTGGAACAGCCCCGGCCCCGGCACGACGTTGTGGACGTAGAACACCGACAGCATCATGGCCGTCAGCGCCTCGCCGGGGATGCCAAGCGCCAGAAGCGGGATCATCGCGGCCGCGGGGACCGCGTTGTTGGAGGCCTCGGACGCGATCAGCCCCTCGGGCGAGCCGTGCCCGAACGCCTCGGGCGTCTTCGAGGTGCGGCGGGCATAGGTATAGGACATGAACTGCGCGGTGAACTCTCCGACCCCCGGAATCATCCCCATCATCACGCCGAACCCCGAGGCCGCCGACGCCACCCTGGTATGCGCGAACAGCTCGCGCAGGCCCTGGAACATCGACCCCGTGACGGGCTGCGGCGCCGGGCGGCGGTCTTCCTCGACCAGCAGGACGAACGCCTGGCTCAGCGCGAAAAGACCCAGCACCACGACGATCAGGTCGATTCCGCTGGTCAGCCACCCCTGCCCGAAGGTGAAGCGCATCGTGTAGTTCGACGGCTCCATCCCCACCGTGGACAGCAGGATGCCGAAGGCCGCCAGCATCCCCGCCGCCATCGTCTGCCCGCGATGCGCCAGCACCACCAGGATGATGCCCAGAAGGGCCGCGAGGAAGATCTCGCGGCTGCCGAATTGCGGCGCGATCCAGGCCAGAAGCGGCGACAGGCAGATCAGGGCGAGTATCGACACCACCCCCCCGAAGAACGAGGCCGAGTAGGCCAGCGTCAGCGCCCGCTTGGCCTCGCCCCTTTCGGTCATCGGAAAGCCGTCATAGGTGGTCAGCGCGTTGACCGCCGTTCCGGGCGTGTTGATCAGGATCGCCGGCAGCGCACCCCCGAACATCGACGAGCCGTAGATGCCCAGAAGCATCGTCAGCCCCACCAGCGGTGGCAGGGCGAAGGTCGCCGGCAGCAGGATCGCGATGGCGACCGCGGGTCCGACCCCCGGAATCGCGCCGATGATGACGCCCCCGATCGACCCGACGACCAGCGCCAGCACGACGGACCAGTCCAGAAGAAGCAACGCGCCAGCGATGAGCGTGTCCATGAGCCCGCCTCTCAGAGGTATGACAGAAGGAAGGTGCGCACCGGCCCGGGCGGCAGAAGCCGATAGAGGTCGCCGCCGGGCACGTGCACGCCCAGCAGGCCCTTGAAGATCACGACGACTGCGACACCACCCAGCATCGCCGCCAAGACCGCGCTGCGGCGGTATCCGGCCCGCAGGGACAGGACGAACGCGAAGATCACCGTCGCGACGAGATATCCAGCCCGCGGCACGACCAGCACGTAAAGCATGAACCAGGCGGCATATTCAAAGCTGCGCACCCAGATCCAGACCTCGGCCCAGCGCCCGCTGATCCGGGGCGACGCCAGGGACCCGGCAAGGTGAAAGCCTGCGCAGACGACCATGGCCCCGACGGCCACCGTGGGCCAGAACGCGGGCTGGGCTGCCAGCTCGTTCCCCGCCACCCAGGCCACCTGGGTGCCGAGGCTCAGCAGCGCCACCAGCGAGAAGAGAAAGAAGACCGTTGCAAAGACAAGATCGCCGGGACGACGATACCGCTTGAACAGGTCCTTCAGCGTCTGGACATAGGCCATCTGTCCGTCTCCTCGATCGGTCGGCAGGTCCGATGAAATGCGGCCGGCGGATCAGTCCGGCCGCGCAGGAGTCACTCGCCCAACAGCGCGTTGATGCGGGCGGTGGTCTCCTTGTCCGCCTCGATCTGGTTTGCCGTGGCCTCGGCGTCTTCCCAGTAGACCAGCGCACCGGTGTCGTCGGCCAGCTGTTGCGCCCGGTCGGACTGGACCGTCTTCTTGGCGACCGCGACGATGGCGTCGCGCGCCTCCTGCGGGGTATCTTTATGGACATACAGGCCGTTCCAGAGCGAGATCGCCAGCTCTGGCACGATCTCGGCGACGGTCGGGGTGTCGGGCGTCATCCCGGTCCGCTTTTCCCCGATCGAGGCAAGGATCGTCAGATCGTCGAGGCAGGGCCGAACCTGCTGCAACGTCGTGTTGATGACATCGACATCGCCCGAGGCCAGCGAGTTGCAGTCCAGTGCGTCGAACGCCGCGTCCGAGCCGTAGGAAAAGCCCATCTCTTCGGCCAGCGCGAAGGTCACGCGAGTCGGCGCGAGCTCCGAGCCGAAATGACCCAGCACCACGTCGTGATCGGCCGCGTATGACGCCAGCTCTTCCATGGTCGCGAAGGGCGCGTCGCCGGCCGTGGCAATGACGAAGGGATAGGTCAAAAACCGGCCAAGCGGCTCGAACGGAAACGGGTTCAGGGGCGGGATGCCGATCTCGGGACCGATCACGGGCACGTCCGAGACGAAGGAGCCGACCGTATAGCCGTCGGTTCCGGCCATCGACGCCTCGACCGCGCCGGGAAAGGGACCGCCGCCGCCGCCGGGCTTGTTCACCACCGCGGCGGGCACGCCGTATTCGGCCTGGAAGTCCTCGGCGATCATGCGGGTCAGCACGTCTTCCAGATCGCCCGGCGGGAACGGCACGATGAATTCCACCGGGCCTTCGGGATAGTCCGCCGCGGCCATCCCTGGCAGCAGCGCGGCGCCGGCAAGCAATCCGGCGGCAAGGATCCTTACGTTTTTCATTCATCTCTCCTGTCGGTGTGTGGTTCATTATTCGAACCGTTGTTTCGAATAGTATTGATTTGGGGGTTTGCTTCTGTCAACTTTCCTTTGTCGCAGCGTCAGCATTTTGCGGCTGGGCTCCAGATCACCACCGGGCGGAACGCATGGGAACGACCACCAAGGCCTTGAAGCTTCTCGACGAATTTTCGATCGACCGGCCCGAGATCGGTTTGACCGACCTTCATCGCCGCGTCGGCCGGGACAAGGCCACGGTCCATCGCCACCTGAGCGAGCTCGAATCGCTCGGCTATGTAGAACAGAACCCCGCCACACGCGCCTACCGGCTGGGTCCGGCAGTTCTGCGGCTGGCCACGATCCGCGAGACCTGCTTTCCCCTGCGCACCGCCGTCGCTCCGATCATCGATGCCGCTGCGGCAGACCTGGGCGAGCTGGTCCATTTCTCGCTGTTGCAAGACGACGCGCTGGCGCCGATCCATCACGCCGACCCCCATGTCCACGGCACGGCTGTCTATTTCGACGCCGGCGGTCTGCTGCCGCTGCATGGCACGGCATCCGGCATCGCCGTTCTTGCCTTCGGCCCCGCGGCCCTGCGCGACAGGGTCCTGAACGGGCCACTCGACGCCTATACCGAAACGACCCCCACCGATGCCGAGACGCTGCGCGAAAGGATCGAGGCGGCGCGTGACAGGGGATATTCCATCTCCGAGCGGTTCTTTGACCCCGACGTCGTTTCGGTTGCCCTGCCGGTCTACGGCCTGCTCGACGATGCCTGCGGGGCCATTGCCGTCGCCGCCCCTGCAGCCCGGGCGGACGAGGCGCGCGCAGTTGCACGGCTGCGGGACCTGGCCCCCCTCGTCAGCAAGGCGCTCGGCGGGCGGGCACCCGAGGCGCAAGATGCCTGAGGCGCTGATCCTCGATTTCGGCGGCGTGATCTCGCGGACCCTGTTCGAGACCCATGACCTGAGCGAGCGCGCCCTTGGCCTGCCGCCCGGCACGCTGCAATGGCGCGGCCCCTTCGCGCCCGAGACCGACGCCCTCTGGCGCGCCATGCAGGCCGACGAGATCACCGAACGCGACTACTGGCACCGGCGCACGGAAGAGGTCGGCGCGCTGGTCGGGGCCAACTGGACCGAGATGTCCGACTTCGTGCGTGCCGCGCGCGGTGCGGCCCCGGCCCAGGTGATCCGCCCCGAGGCCCTGCAGACCTTTGACATCTGCTCTGCGAACGGCATTCGGCTGGCAATCCTGTCGAACGAGCTCGATCTCTTCTACGGGGCCGACTTCCGCGAGAAGCTGCCGTTTCTTGCGCAGTTCGATGTCGTCGTCGACGCCACCCATACCGGCATCCTCAAGCCCGATCCGCGCGCTTATGCCGAGGTGCTCGACCGGCTCGCCCTTCCCGCCGCGGAGTGCGTCTTCATCGACGACCAGCTGCGCAACATCCGCGGGGCCGATGCCCTGGGCCTCGGCACAATCCATTTCGACGTCCGCGCCCCGCGTGACAGCTACATCCGGGCCCTCGATGCGCTCGGCCTGACAGGGAGACTCTCATGAAGGACGACAATTTCCTCCGGGAAAACAACGCGCGCCATTTCTGGCAACCGATGGCTCATCCCGCCGACAGCATCGCCAAGCCGCCGGTGATCGTCACCGGAGGAAATGGCGTGCGCATCCGCGACGTCGACGGCCACGAGACCGTCGACGCCGTCGGCGGCTTGTGGAACGTCAATCTCGGGTTTTCGTGCCAGCCGGTGAAGGACGCCATCGCCGAACAGCTCGACCGGCTGCCGTATTATTCGACCTTCCGCGGCACGACCAACGATGTGGCCGTCGAACTGTCGTGGATGCTGCGCGAGTTCTTTGCCCCCGACGGCATGGCGCGCTGCTTCTACACCTCGGGCGGATCGGACTCGGTCGAAGTCGCGCTGCGCCTCGCCCGGCAGTACCACAAGATCCGTGGCGAGGCCGGTCGTACGAAGTACCTGAGCCTGAAGAAGGGCTACCACGGGACCCACACGCTGGGCGCGTCGGTCAACGGCAACGCCAATTTCCGCACCCAGTACGAGCCGCTGATGCCGGGCTGCTTTCACATCCCAGCGCCCTACACCTATCGCAACCCGTTCGATGAAACCGACCCCGAACGGCTGGCGCAGCTTTGCCTCGCCGCGCTCGAGGACGAGATCAAGTTCCAGGGCGCCGACACCATCGCCGCGTTCATCATGGAGCCGATCCTGGGCGCCGGCGGCGTCATCCCCCCGCACAAGAGCTTCATGCCCGGCGTCCGCGCGATTTGCGACAAGTACGGCATCCTTCTGATCGCGGACGAGGTCATCACCGCCTTTGGCCGCTCCGGCTCGTGGTCGGGGTCCCGCCACTGGGGCGTGCAGCCCGACATGATGTGCATCGCGAAGGCCATCACCAACGGCTATTTCCCCTTCGGCGCGGTGATGATCGGCGACGGCGTGGCCGGGACCTTCGAAGGCGACACCTCTGGCCGTGGCGCCATCGGATCGGGCTACACCTATTCGGGCCACCCGGTCGGCGCCGCCGCCGCCATCGCCTGCCTGAAGGAAACCGAGCGCCTGCAAGTCAAGGACAACGCCCGCGACCGTGGTGCCCAGCTTTTCGCCGGCCTCCTGGCGCTTCAGGAAAAGAACGCGATCATCGGCGATGTGCGCGGCGGTCACGGCCTGATGTGCGCGATCGAGCTGGTCTCGGATCGTGACACGAAGGCCCCGATCGACAAGGGCACGATCGGCAAGGTCTATCAGGCGACCTATGAGGCCGGCGTGATGGTCCGGGTCTCGGGCAACAACATGATCCTGTCCCCGCCGCTCATCATCGATGCGGGCGAAATCGACACGGTGCTCTGGGCGCTGTCGGAAGGCCTGGCCGCCGTGGCGTAAGACGCGAAACGCAGCAGAAGGAGAGAGATCCATGACAAGACCCGTCACGCTCATCTTGGGGGCATCGGCCTTCGCCCTTTCGACGCCGCAGCTTGCGGAGGCGGCCGACATGGTCTTTCGCGGCGGCACGGTCTACACCCCGCAAGGGTTCGAAACGGCGATGGCCGTCGAGAATGGCGTCATCGTCGCCTTCGGGGATGCCGCCGAAGCGATGTCCGAGGGTGCAGAGGTCGTCGAACTGGACGGCGCAACCGTTCTGCCGGGTCTGCATGACAGCCACGTCCACGCCGTTTCCGCCGGTCTCAAACAGACGCAGTGCCTGATCCCTCAGGGCTCGGACATGGAGACGCTGCTGGATATCGTCGCCGAGTGCGCGGCCGACGCCGCGCCGGGCGCATGGATTCAAGGCGGATCTTACGAGACCTCGACCCTTGGCGCACGCCCGACCGCCGCCGCGCTCGACGAGGTTGCCCCCGACAATCCGGTGGTGCTGACCGACGTCAGCCTGCACAGCCGTTGGGCGAACACGGCCGCTCTGGACGCCGCCGGCATCGACGCAGACACGCAGGCCCCCGAAAACGGGATCATCGAACGCGGCGACGACGGCGCGCCCACCGGCGTCCTGCACGAAAGCGCGACGGGTCTCGTGGAAAGCGCGATCCCCGCTCCATCCGCCGAGGAACTGGAAACCGCGCTGGCTCTTGCCCAGGACCAGATGCTGTCCCACGGCATCACCGCGATCATGGAGGCCTTGGCCGACGGCCCGACGATGCAAGCCTACGCCACCTTGGCCGAGGCCGGGGAGTTCAAGCAACGCGCGATCACCTGCATCACCGTCCGCGACCCCGAGGCCATCGAACAGCGGGGCAGCTTTGCCATCGATCCGGTCGAGCCGCGCTGCGTGAAGCTGTTCCTCGACGGCGTGCCCACCGACTCCAACACGGCGGCCATGCTGGCGCCCTACGAGCACGGCGCGTATGACGGCGAACCCGGCACCGGCATGCTGATGGTGCCGCAGGACGAGCTGAACGCCCAGGTCGCCAAGTTCGACGCGATGGGCATGATGACCAAGATCCACGCCGCCGGTGACGGCGCCGTCCGTGCCGCCATCAGGGCCATCGAGTATGCGCGCGAAGAGAACGGCCCCGTCGGCCCGACCCACAACATCGCCCACCTGAGCTTTGTCGCGCCCGAGGATTTCGAGCGGGCCCGCGCTGCCGGCGCTGTCATGGAGTTCTCGCCCTACATCTTCTTCGACCACCCCATCGTCCAGGGCATCCGCCATGCCGTCGGCGACGCGCGGATGGAGCGGTGGATCCCGGTGGCGGACGCGATTGATGCGGGCGTCCTCTCCGTGGCCGGCTCGGACTGGCCGGTCGTGCCGTTCGTCAATCCCTGGCCCGCCATCGAGACGCTGGTCACCCGCCAGGCCCCCGGCGGCAGCGAGACCGAGACGGGCGCCAGCCAGAAGATCACCGTCGTACAGGCGCTCGACCTCTTTACGCGCAACGCCGCGCAGCTTCACGGGCGGGCCCATCTGACCGGTACGCTCGAGCTTGGCAAGCTGGCCGATCTGGCGATCATCGACCGCAACATCTTCGAGATCGACCCGACCGAGATCCACGACACCACGGTCATCGCAACCTATATCGGCGGGGAAGAGGTCTACGCGGCCGACTGACCCCTGCGGCGCGGCGGTTCGCTGCCGCCGCGCCTGTTCATAGCAGCGCCAGGGACAGCCACGGCACGAAGATCAGCAGTGCGAGCCGCACCAGGTCTGCGATCCAGAACGGGAACACCCCGCGGAACACGGTCATCAATTCGATGTCGGGGATGACCGAGCGCATGACGAACACGTTCATCCCGACGGGCGGCGTGATCAGGCTGATCTCGGTCACGACGACCACCACGATTGCAAACCAGATCAGCACGTCGTCGGGATTGCCCAGCATCCCGCCGCCGAAATCGAGTTGCTGCACCACCGGGTAAAAGACCGGCACCGTCAGCAGGATCATCGACAGGCTCTCGAACACGCAGCCCATCACGAGGTAGATCAGCACCATGACGCCGATGACCAGCCAGGGCGACAGGTCCATCTCGTAGATCAGGTCCACCATCTCGGCCGGCAGCCCCGCAAAATTGATGAAGGTCGAGAAGATCTCGGCCCCGATGATGATCGCAAAGATCATCGCCGTCGCCAGCACCGTCTCGCGCACGGCCGTCCTGAACCCGGCCCAGTCGAGCCCCCGGATCGCCAGCGCCAGCACCAGCGCGAACAGCGCACCCATGCCGCCGGCCTCGATCGGGGTAAAGACGCCGCCATAGATGCCGCCCATGATGAAGACGAACAGCGCCAGCGTGCCCAGAACGCCGGTCGTGTCGCGACGGCTCATCGGAACGACCTCGCCGACCTCGGGCGCCTTCGACGGGTCCAGCCGGACGGTCACGATCACAGCCAGAAGGTACAGCAGGATGCCGAGCGCGCCCGGCAGCAGCCCCGCGATGAACAGGTCGCCGATATCGGTCTCGGTCAGAAGCCCATAGATGATCAGGATCACCGAGGGCGGGATCAGGATGCCCAGCGTGCCTCCCGCCGCGATCGATCCCGCCGCAAGCCGGTCGTCGTAGCCGAACTTGCGCATCGGCGGCAGGGCGACGCGGCTCATCGTGGCCGCCGTCGCCAACGACGAGCCGGAGACGGCCGAAAAGCCGCCGCAGCTCAGCACCGTGGCCAGGGCCAGTCCCCCGCGCATCCGTCCGAACAGCCGGTCCGCTCCGGCGAACAAGCCGTGGGCGATGCCCGATTGCGCCAGCACGTTGCCCATGAAAATGAACAGCGGCACGACCGACAGCGTGTAGCTCAGCCCGGTGTCGAAGACCGTGCTGCCGATCATCGCGCCCGCCGCGTCCATGCTGCGCATCAACGCGAAGCCGATGCCGCCGACCAGCGCCATGGCAAAGCCGATGGGCACGCGCAGGAAGACCAGCACCAGCAGGATTGCGATGCCGACAAGGGATTCCGTCATCGCCGAGCCACCCGAGCGAACCCGAAGACCGCCGCGACAAGGCAGGTTATCGCCCCGAAGATCGCGAACGGAGCAAAGGGGATATGCAGAGAGATCGACCGGGTCCCGGCCTCCGCCTGTTGCAGCCCCAGTTCGAGCAATCGCCACGCAAAGACCAGAAGAACGCCCGCCGCGACGACCGATGCCAGCCACAGAAGATACGTTCCGATCCGCTCGGGCAGGACCGTCGCCAGAAGATCGACCTCAACATGGCTGCCCGCGCGGCTGACCAGCGGCAGGGCGGCAAAGACCAGAGCGCCCAAAAGCAGCTCGGTCGTCTCGAAGGCGCCCGGAAGCGGCGCGTCGAACAGGTAGCGCCCGACCACGTCGATCCCCGTGACCAGCATCAGCGCGACGAGAAGCAGGCCCGAGAAGATCTCGAGCCCGCCCGTGATGATGCGCATCATCAGTTCGTCTGTGCGTTTGTGCCGGTCATCGACCGCAGCCGCTCCAGCGCGGCGGCGCCATCGCGTCCCTCGCCCAGACCCTCGGCCCAGTCCTGCTCGGCCTGTTCGGCGACCGCGCGGATCGCGGCGACGACCTCTTCATTCGCGGTGCTGGTTTCGATCCCGGCATCGGCGATCTCTTCCTCGGCGGCGGCATCGGCGTCGTTCCACGCCTTGCCCACCCGCTCGGCGAAGGCGAGGCCCGAGATCTCGCTGATCGCCTGCTGGTCCTCGGGGCTGATCTGCTGCCACTTGTCCTCGTCCATCACGAGGAACCACGTCGTGTTGTAGATCCCGCCCGGAACGGTCAGCGAGTATTCGATGTCGTCGGTCAGGTTGAACGCCGTCAGCGCCTCCTTGGTGAAGGTCGCGCCGTCGATCACCCCGCGCGAGAGCTGCTCGTAGACTTCGGTGGACGAGGTGAAGACGGGCGTGGCGCCAAGGCCCTCCATCAGCGTCGCGGTATAGCCGCCGGGAACGCGGATTTTCAGGCCGCTGAAGTCGGCGGGCGCCTCGATGGGGCGTTCCGCGTTGTGAAATGCGCCCGGGCCGTGGGTAAAGAGACCAAGGATATGCGTGCCTTCGTGATCTTCGGCCGCTCCCAGATCTTCGGTATAGACGGTGTAGAATGCCTTGGACACGTCGACCGCATCATCGCCCAGGAACGAGAACTGCCCGACCTGGCTGGCGTCGAACCGATCATCCTGGCTGAACGAGTGCAGGCCGTAGGTGATGTCCGCCACCCCGTCGCGGGCCATGTCGAAATGCGCGGGCGGCGCGCCCAGGGGCGAGGCCAGAACCCGGACGCTGACGCGCCCTTCGGTCACCTCCTCGACCTCCTCTGCCCACGGCTTCATCGCGTTGACCACGATGGGGTGCCGCGGGGGCAGCCAGCTCGACATCACCAGTTCCATGTCCTGCGCGACCGCGGGCCCCGCGACCGACAAGACTCCCACGGAAATCATACAAAGTTCACATAGTTTTCTCATGTGCTCCTCCCCGAGCGTTGGATCTGCTTGCGGCCTAGCTAAAGATTGCGAATGTAACCATCAATCGCTGTCGACGGAACTTGTCAATCCGGCAGCTCCTCGAACGCGGCAAGGCGTTGGAGACAGTCGATCAGAACGGCCCGTTCCCCCGTCGAGAAGTGCCGCATCAGCTCGGCATTGTGCTGTTCGGCGACCCGGACAAGGTCGTCATACGCGCGCCGCCCCTGCGGCAGGAGGGTCAGGATCTCGGCCCTGCGATCCTCGGCGCTTTCGCGCCCGGCCACGAACCTCTTGCCTTCAAGCGCCTGAACAGCGCGGCTTATCTTGGTCTTGTGCATCTTCGATAGCAGACCGATCCTGCTGGCCGTCATGTCGCCGTAGCGGCCCAGGTGGAACAGCACACGCCATTCGGTGCGAAGCATCCCGTAGCGGTCCTTGTAGACCTGCGAAAAACCAAGGCTGGTCTCTTCGGCCGCCTGGTTCAAAAGGTAGGGAAGGAAGTTCCGCAGGTCGAATTCGGCCATGTTACGCTCCTCATGATCCGCTCTTGTTGGTTACAAAAGTAACTTTTATCACATTCTGCGAAAGCTTGGAGGAGCGATCATGAACGACCAGACAAAGATCTCGGGACTGATGCAGGCAGCCATCCCCCAAGGCACCACGGCAGGCTACATGCCCGGATTCGGAAACGACTTCGAGACCGAGGCCCTGCCCGGCGCCCTTCCTCAAGGCATGAACTCGCCGCAGAAGGTGAACTACGGCCTGTACGGAGAGCAGCTTTCGGGCACCGCCTTCACCGCCCCCAGCCATCAGAACGAGCGAACGTGGTGTTATCGTATCCGTCCTTCGGTCAAGCACCAGGGCCGTTACGAGCGCATCGACCTGCCCTATTGGAAGACGGCGCCGCATGTGCCTGACAACGTGACCTCGTTGGGGCAGTATCGCTGGGATGCGGTTCCCCATAGCGAAGAGCGTCTGACCTGGCTCACCGGGATGCGCTCGATGACGACCGCGGGCGACGTGAACACCCAGACCGGCATGGCCGCCCACATCTACCTCGTCACCGCGTCGATGGAGGATGAGTATTTCTACTCCGCAGATGGCGAGCTGCTCGTCGTTCCGCAGGAGGGCAAGCTGCGCTTCGCCACCGAGCTCGGGATCATCGACGTCGAACCGCAGGAGATCGCCATCATCCCGCGCGGCCTCGTCTATCGGGTCGAGGTGCTTGAAGGCCCCGCCCGCGGCTTCGTCTGCGAGAATTACGGCCAGAAGTTCGACCTGCCGGGCCGCGGCCCCATCGGCGCGAACTGCATGGCAAACCGACGCGACTTCAAGACACCGGTCGCTGCCTTCGAAGACCGCGAGACGCCATCGGCCATGACGGTCAAGTGGTGCGGCCAGTTCCACCGGTCCGACATCCCGAATTCTCCTCTGGACGTGGTGGCGTGGCATGGCAACTACGCGCCGTGCAAGTACGACCTGAAGACCTACTGCCCCGTCGGTGCGATCCTGTTCGACCACCCCGACCCGTCCATCTTCACCGTTCTGACCGCCCCGTCGGGCGTGGAGGGCACCGCCAATATCGACTTCGTCCTGTTCCGCGAGCGCTGGATGGTGATGGAGGATACGTTCCGCCCCCCGTGGTACCACAAGAACGTCATGTCCGAGATGATGGGCAATATCTACGGCCAGTACGATGCCAAGCCGCAGGGTTTCGTTCCGGGCGGGATGAGCCTGCACAACTGCATGCTGCCCCACGGACCGGACCGGGAAGCGTTCGAAAAGGCGTCGAATGCCGATCTCGGGCCGGACAAGCTCGACAATACCATGTCGTTCATGTTCGAGACCCGCTTCCCGCAGCACCTGACCGAGTTCGCCGCGAACGAGGCGCCGCTCCAGGACGACTATGTCGATTGCTGGGACGGGCTCGAAAAGCACTTCGACGGGACGCCCGGCCGGAAGTGACCGCCATCGCCGATAACAAGCAAGGGAGGACGGCTTGCTCAAGCGAAGCTGGATCGACAGCGCCAACGACGCCGAGGGCGAATTTTCCCTCAACAACCTGCCCTACGGGGTCTTTTCGACGGCCGAGCTTTCGGCACGGTGCGGGGTCGCGATCGGGGACATGATCCTCGACGTGGCGCGCGCCGAGGCGATGGGGCTTACCGCCACCGAAGGTCTTTTGCAGGATGCGAAGTGGAACCCGCTGATGGCCGAAGGGCCGGCCGCGTGGGCGGCGTTCCGCGAGCGTCTGACGGATCTTCTTGCGGAAGGCGCGGCGGATCGTGCGGCGCTGGAGCCGCTTCTGGTCCCCATGGCGGCGGCGACGATGCACATGCCGCTGGAGGTCGCGGAGTACACGGATTTCTACGCTGGCAAGCAGCACGCACAGAACGTCGGCACCATGTTCCGCGGCCCCGAGAACGCGCTGCCGCCGAACTGGCTGCACATCCCCATCGGGTATAACGGTCGAGCTTCGACTGTCGTGGTTTCCGGCACCGACATCCGTCGTCCTGTCGGCCAGACCAAGGCCAAGGACGCCGAGATGCCCTCCTTCGGGCCGTGCAAGCGATTGGATATAGAACTCGAGGTTGGCGCAATCGTCGGCACGCCGTCGAAGATGGGCGAGCCGATCACCACCGACCGCGCGCAAGAGATGATCTTCGGCTATGTTCTGCTGAACGACTGGTCTGCACGCGACCTGCAGGCGTGGGAGTACCAGCCGTTGGGGCCGTTCCAAGCCAAGGCCTTCGCGACGTCCATCTCACCCTGGATCGTCACGCGCGAAGCTCTCGCTCCCTTTGCCGTCGAAACGCCGCCGCGTGAAAACGAGCTTCTGCCTTACCTGAAAGCAGACTTCCCCGGAAACTACGACGTGATGCTTTCGGTCGAAATGAACGGCCATGGCATCAGTACGACCAACATGCGCGAGCTTTACTACTCGGCCGCACAGCAGCTGACGCATCATGCCTCGTCAGGATGCGCCATGCGGACGGGTGACTTGCTGGGCTCCGGCACGATCTCGGGGCCTGAGCCGTCGAACTATGGTTCGCTGCTCGAGATGACGTGGGGCGGAGAGAACCCGCTTGACCTGGATGGCGACAGCCGAACCTTCATCGAAGACGGCGACACGCTCACTCTCAGGGGGCATGCGCAAGGGGACGGCTACCGGGTCGGCTTCGGCGCCTGCACCGGCCGCGTCCTTCCCGCCCCCGATTTTCCCTAAAGACGACAGGAGGCCTCATGGCCAAGGCATTCGCATCCGCCGGCGACATGGCGGACAAGAAGATCAGCTTCACCGAGGTGGGCGAGGGTCTGTGGGCCTTCACCGCCGAGGGCGACCCGAATTCGGGTGTCATCATCGGCGACGACAGCGTGATGATCGTCGAGGCGCAGGCCACGCCGCGTCTGGCAAACCTTGTGATCGAGAAGGTGCGCGAGGTCACGGACAAACCAATCACCCATCTTGCACTGACCCACTATCACGCGGTCCGCGTCCTCGGCGCATCGGCCTATGGCGCACGCGAAGTCATCATGTCCGATACCGCTCAAGCTATGGTCGCCGAACGCGGTCAGGAGGACTGGGACAGCGAGTTCGATCGTTTTCCGCGACTGTTTCAGGGCCATGAGAGCATCCCCGGCTTGACCTGGCCGACCACGACCTTCAGCGACAGGATGTCGGTCTACCTGGGCAGCCGCCGCGTCGATCTGATGAAGGTCGGCCGAGCCCATACCGCAGGCGACATCGTCATCCACGTGCCCGACCAGAACGTCATGTTCACCGGCGACATCGTCGAATACCACTCGGCCTGCTATTGCGGCGACGGCCACTATGCCGACTGGCCGCAGACGCTCGAGAGCATTCGCGCCTTCGACCTTGACGCGATCGCGCCCGGCCGGGGCGATGCTCTGGTTGGCCGCGAGAAGGTGAATGCGGCGCTCGACAACACCGCCGATTTCGTCGCCTCCACCTATGATGCGGTGAAGCGCGTGGCGGTCAAGGGTGGCTCGCTGCAGGACGCCATGGCGAACGTGCGCGCGGTCTGCGACCCCAAGTTCGGCGACTACGCCATCTACGAGCACTGCCTGCCCTTCAACGTTGCCCGCGCCTACGACGAGGCGCGCGGCATCGACACGCCCCGGATCTGGACCGCCGAGCGCGACAAGGAAATGTGGGCCGCCCTACAGGGCTGATCCGCGGCCCGGGCGGCCACCGCGCCCGCCCGGGTTCCGGCCAATTTGGGAGGAGAGGTCATGTTGGACGACCGTTATTCGCTGGCGCACCGTCTTTATCCATACGAGCGCTCCGCCGATCAGGATGCCGAGACCGCGGCGCATTATCCGGCCGTTGTGGTCGGGGGCGGTCCCATCGGGATGGCCACGGCACTGGACCTTGCGCTCAAGGGTATCCGGACGGTGGTTCTGGATGACCACGAGGGGGTCGGCGAGGGCTCTCGCGCGATCTGCTTCGCCAAGCGCACTCTCGAAATCTGCGACCGTCTGGGCTGCGGCGATGACATGGTCGAGAAAGGCGTCGTCTGGAACCTCGGGAAAGTCTTCCACGGGGAAGACATGGTCTTCGAATTCAATCTCCTGCCCGAGGGCGGCCATCGCCGCCCCGCCTTCATCAACCTCCAGCAGCCATATTTCGAGAAGTTCCTGGTCGAACGGATCCGGCAAGCACAGGCAGAAGGTGCGCCGATCGAGATCCGCGGCAAGAACCGGCTGGACCGGCTTGACACGCAGGACGACGGCGCGCGGCTCGACGTGTTGACGCCCGATGGCCCCTACACGATCACCGCAGATTGGGTTCTTGCCTGCGACGGGGCCAGCTCGCCCATCCGCAATGCGCTCGGCCTCGGCTTCGAGGGAAAGGCTTTCGAGGACAGCTTCCTGATCGCCGACGTCCGCATGAAGGCCGATCTGCCGGTCGAGCGCCGCTTCTGGTTCGAACCGCCGTTTCGGCAGGCCGGGGACTCGGCGCTTTTGCACAAGCAGCCCGACGACATCTGGCGGATCGACTTCCAGATCGGCTGGGACGTCGATCGCAAGGAAGAGATGAAAGAAGAGCGTGTCAGGGCTCGCATCGACCAGATGCTGCCAGACGCGGAATACGAGATCGTGTGGACCTCGATCTACACGTTCCAGTGCCGCCGCATGAATTCGTTCCGGCACGGGCGCGTGCTCTTCGTTGGCGACAGTGCGCATCAAGTCTCGCCCTTCGGAGCGAGAGGCGCGAACGGCGGTATGCAGGATGCCGACAACCTGGCCTGGAAACTGGCCATGGTGATGAAGGGAGACGCCCCGGAGACGCTCATCGACAGCTACGATGCAGAGCGGTGCCATGCCACGGATGAGAACATCCGGAACTCCACCCTCGCGACGGATTTCATCACGCCGAAGTCCGAGATCAGCCGGATCTTTCGCAACGCGGTCCTGCACCTGTCGCGGCGAAACGACTTCGCCCGTCCCTTCGTGAATTCGGGACGCCTCTCTGCCCCGAGCATCTACGACTGGTCTCCGCTGAATACACCGGACGAGCTTTCCGGGGGACCCGCAGCCGCCCGCCCCGGCGCCCCCTGTCCCGATGCACCGCTCGAGGATGACTTCCTGCTGGGCAAGCTGGGCAACGGCTTCACGTTGTTGGCCATCGGGCAGGATGCACCCGACATTGCAGGTGTCCGCGTGCTGAGGATTGACACGCCGCCGGCAGAGATCGTGGACCGCTACCTCGGCTCCGCCACTCGCGCCTTGTACTTGATCCGACCCGATCAGCATGTCGCCGCCCGATGGGAAACCGCGACCACGCCCCAGATCGAACAAGCCCTCGATCGCGCCACCGGAAAGGACAGTGCATGACCGCGCTCATCACCTCTCGCAATGTCGACCGGCCCGACGACGCCTACGATCTGTTGCTGTCAGCGCATGAGGGGCTGACGAAAGAGGAAAGTGACGCCCTCAACGCCCGCCTGATCCTGACGTTGTTCAACCATGTGGGCGACATCGAGGTCATCCGCGAGGCGATCGAGGTCGCCCGCGCGTGAATGTCGTTCTCTACGACTACTGGCGCTCGACCGCGAGCTACCGAGTTCGCATCGCGTTGAGCCTCGCCGGTATCGCCTACAGGTCGGTGCCGGTCGACCTCCTCGCCGGGGCTCAGAGCACGCCTGAGCATATCGCCCGCAATCCTCAGGGCTTTGTGCCCGTGCTGGAGATCGACGGCCTGCGCCTGACTCAGTCGCTCGCCATCATCGAATATCTGGACGAGACACGGAACGTTGGACTTCTGCCGGAACATCCTGCCGAACGCGTCCGGGTCCGCTGCCTGAGCCAAGTGCTTGCGGCGGACACGCACCCGATTTGCAATCCGTCGGTGGTCCGGCAGGCGCAACTCTACGTCGCACAGGACGCGCGCGACGAGATGAGGATCCGGTGGATGCAGCACTTCATCCGCCGGGGCCTTGCAGCTTTCGAGGCGATGCTCGACTCCCCCGCCACGGGCCAGTTCTGCCACGGAGATGCGCCGACCATCGCCGATCTCTGCCTTATCCCTCAGATCTATAATGCGGAACGCTGGGGAGCAGACTGGTCAGACCTGCCCCGCATCCGCGCGATCGCAGCCACGGCAGAAGAGATCGAAGCGTTCCAAGCCGCCAGACCCGAAGCCGTAAAGCCCGCCACTTGATCCTGGACCATCATGCTCTTGCGACTGCCGAGCCGGTCGGCTGCGACGATGGCGCGAGAAGCGCCTCCAGGAGAGACGGTCGCCAGCCTACAGCGCATCCAAGCCGGCCCGACAAACGACGCGGGCGAGCGGCTACAGCGGCTGGCTGCGAAATACCGGCGCCCCTAGGCGGAACCCTGCTGCAATTACAGCCTGTCGCTGCAATGCCATACAGTTCGGCGGGTACGTCGGCTGACGTGCTCGGCCTCCTATCGAAGCTAAGCGACTGGGCGGAGATCGTCGGAAAGCTCCGGCCGCGCGACCGCCGTGGTACGCGAGGACATGAGCGCCCCGGTGGCAGCCGCCCGCTGCGGCCCCATCCGGCCAACGGTACGACGACATCGCATCTTTCTGCTTTACCTGCGAGCGTTCCGCCAGAGAGATCAAGGCGCCTTGGTATGTGACGCCTTGCGGAGCCGAGGAGAACACGCAAATCAGATAACGTCGGGCTGTGTGTGACTCCTGCGGTGCAGTCAGCATCAACTGGTGCGGCCTCTCAGGGAGCACGAGCCAAAAAAGACTTCGGCCGATCCGGCGCTTCACGGGCCGATTGACCCAGTGCGACATTCGCCGCGCCACCACGGCAATATCCAGCTCTTCACGCGCCGAAGGTGCCTTTCGCAGGTCCTGGATCATCCCAGCAGTCGCGGCAGGAACAGGACGATGCCCGGGGCCGCGATGATGAGGGCGACAACCACGATGTCGGCCAGGATGAAGGGGATCACGCCCGCGAAGATCTGCGTCAGGCTGACGTATTTCGACGCGACGGATCGGATGATGAAGACGTTCATTCCCACGGGCGGCGTGATCATCCCGACCTCCAGCAGCTTCACCACCAGGACGCCGAACCAGACGAGGCTCGCACCCTGCGCCTCGACCACCGGCAAGAGCACCGGCAATGTGATGAAGAGCGCGCCGAACGGTTCCATGAAGGTGCCAAGCAACAGGTAGATCACGACGATCAGCACCATGAGCTGCCAGAAGGACAGGTCGGCCGAGGCGACGGTCTGCGAGATGAAGCCCGACAGCCCCGACAGGCCGAGGAACCGGGTGAACATCGCCGCGCCGACGCCGATCACGAACAGCGCGGCCGAAGCCATCAGCGTCTCGGTCAGCGACTGGGTGAGGACGTCCCACGTCAGGCGCCCCGAGACGGCCGCGATGACGATGGCCCCCGCCGCACCCACCGCGCCGGCCTCGGTCGCGGTGAAGAACCCGGCGAAGAGCCCGCCGAGCACCAGCGCAACCAGAGCGATGACCGGCGCCACGTCGATCAGGGCACGTCGGCCGTCGCCCCTCTCGCCGATCTCACCCTGACGGGGGATCACGTCGGGCCGCATGAAGCAGATCAACATGACGGTCAGCGCGTAGGCCACCGCCGTCAGTATCCCGACCGAGACCCCGCCCAGAAAGACCTGCGTGATCGAGGTTTCGGCGAAGACGCCGTAGATGATCATCAGGATCGACGGCGGAACCAGCGCACCGATGGTTCCGCCCGCAGCGATGCAGCCCGCCGCGATCGAGGGGCGGTAGCCGGCCGCGACCATCTCGGGGATGGCGATGCGACCCATCGCGGCCGCACAGGCAAGCGATGATCCCGACACGGCGGCAAACCCCGAACAGGCGAAGATCGACGATACGGCCAGCCCGCCCGGCACCCGCGCGAGCAAGAGCTTGGCGGCAGCGAAGAGCCCTCCGGTCAGGCCGGAATGGTAGGCCACGAAGCCCATCAGCAGGAACATCGGTACGGCCGACAGCGTCCAACTGGCCACGAAGTCGTAAGGCGTGCCGGACAGGATGCCGAGCGCAGGCGTCACACCCAGAAGTGCCACGATCCCGCCGAAGCTGACCGCGACCAGCGCCAGGGCGACGGGAACGCGCAGAAGCAGCAGAAGCAGAAGGATGCCGATGCCCCAGAAGCCGTAGGCGACGTTCATGCGCTGATCTCCACAGGTCGCAGAATTCGCGTCACGGTCTTCAGAAGCACCGCGACGGCGGCGAGGGTGAAGCCCGCCGGCAGGAGGAGGTAGCCCGGCCAGACCGGCACGCGGGCATTCAGGACGATGACGAAGCTGCGGCTGTTCAGCTCGGACATGGCCGCCTCGCCGCTGGTCCAGGCAAGGGCAAGATAGATGCCGAACGACAGGATGCCGACGATGGCATCCGAGAGGCGCAGCATCCCAGGACTCATCAGGCCCTCGATGAACTCGACCGAGATCATGCCGTTCTGACGCTCGACCCAGGCGAGCGGCAGGAACCCGACAATCAGCATGTAGTAGCGCGACACGATCTCGACCGTCGCGGGTAGCGGCCGGCCGGTCAGCGTCCTGAGGATCACGTCGCCGCAGATATGGACCATCATGATAAGCACACCCACGCCGGCCAGGATGGCAATCGCGCGAATGAGCCTGTCAGAGATGACGTTGAGCCGATCCATGTGAAGAACGCCCCGCATGAAGGGGTTGGGATTGGGGGCCGACCCAGCCGGCCCCCGCGTCGCGTCAGTCGCCGTAGGTGGCGAAATCGACCTCGTCCCAGACCTCCGTCTGGACGATGGCGGCGATCTCCTCCGGGGTCTCGACCCCTTGGAGCAGCCCTTCCCACTTGCCGATCAGCTCTTCGAACCGGGCAACCCGCTCGGCGGCGTCATCAAGGCCGAACCGCTCGGCGGCGAGGCTCGCCGCGGTGTCGGCATCGGCTTCGGCGAAGACGTTGCTGGCCTCGAGGAAGGCCGGATCGGGCTCGATGAAGTCGATGCCGGCCTCTTCGGCGGCTTGGCGAGCCTCCTTGGGCATCTCGACGGCCCAGCGGTTCGTGAACACCGCGTTCAGCCGGTTCGCCGCACGCGCCAGCGCAGCCCGCTCGTCAGGCGACAGCGAAGACCATGCACTGTCCGACACCGTGAAATCCGACGTGGCGTGGTAGGTGCCCAGCGGGATCATCGTGACCGCGTCGGCAAGCTCCACCAGGCGAAAGGACAGAAGATCGGCGATCGACGCGATCGAGCCGTCGATGACGCCCTGGCTCATGGATTCGAACTGGTCGTTCACGCTGATGCTGGCAGGCACGGCGCCGAAATTCTCGGCCCAGCGCGAGAAGGGCGCACCGCCCGACCGCAGGCGCATCCCCTTGAGGTCTTCTTGCGTCTTGACCGGCTTGTTGGTCAGCAGCGCGTAAACGTCGGACGAGCCCGAGCCGAGGTAGGCGACGCCGAACTCCGACAGCTCCTCCTGGCAGGTTTCGCAGGTCACCATGTACTCGGTCATCGCCGCGGCCATGACCTGCGGGTCGCGACCCTGAAGGGCAAGCTCGCCCGCAAGCGCCATGTTCGGCAGCTCGGCCGGGAAGTAGAGCGGCAGCATGTTCCCCACCTCGACGAGGTCGCTCTGCAGCGCGTCCTTCATCTGGCCCAGCGTGACGACCTCGGTCCCCAGCAGCGTCGCACCCAGCGCGCCGTCGGATTCCTCGGACAGGACTTCGTCCAGCATCGCGTAGAGGTGACTCTGCGATGGGTGCGCCGGCGGCGCCCCGGATGCGGCACGCAGGTCCCGGGCCTCGGCTCCGTAGGGCGTCGCAAGTGCCAGCACCATCGCGGTGGCGGCGGTGGTCAGTAGCGTCTTCATTGTTCTCTCTCCTCCCTTGGTTCGTGTGCGCGCACGCGCCGCGCAGTCAAATTTTCAGCAGACGGCGCGCGTTCTCCTTCAGCACCATCGGACGAACCTCGTCCTTGATGTCGATCTTTTCGAAATCGGACAGCCAGCGGTCGGGCGTGATCGCCGGCCAGTCCGACCCGAACAGCATCTTCTTCTTCAGAAGGCTGTTCGTGTACTTGACCAGGATTTCCGGGAAATACTTCGGCGACCAGCCGGACAGGTCGATATAGACGTTCGGCTTGTGTGTCGCGACGGCCAGCGCCTCTTCCTGCCACGGAAAGGCCGGGTGCGCGGCGATGATCGGCATGTCCGGGAAATCGGCGGCCACGTCGTCGAGGTAGATCGGGTTCGAGAACTTCAGCCGCATGTTCATGCCGCCCCGCATCCCCGCGCCGACGCCCGTCTGACCGGTGTGGAAGAGCGTGATCGCCCCCTCCTCGGCGATGGCCTCGTAAAGCGGATAGGCTTGGCGGTCGTTGGGATAGAAGCCCTGCATCGTGGGGTGGAACTTGAAGCCCTTGACCCCGAACTCGCGCACCAGCCGCCGGGCCTCGCGCGCGCCACGCTTGCCCTTGGCAGGGTCGATGGACGCAAAGGGGATCAGGATGTCCGAATTCTCGGCCGCAAGCTTGGCGACGTCCTCGTTGTCGTAACGGTGAAAGCCGGTCTCGCGCTCGGAATCGACCGGGAAGATCACCGCGCCGATCTTGCGCTCGCGGTAGTAGTTGGCCGTGTCCTGGACCGAGGGCAGCATGCCATCCGCCCCGGCCGGGTTCTTGAAGTACTTGGCCATCCCGGCCTGGAACTCGTCGTAGCCGTCCACGCGGGGGCTGCAGCAAGGCTCTTCGGCATGGGTGTGGATGTCGATGGCGACCAGATCGTCGACGTTCATGGCGTTCCTTCCAATCCGAGGAATTTGCGAAGAAGGCGGGTCAGCTCGTCCGCCTCTGCGGGCGTCAGGCGGTCCGTCTCCTGGTGGATATACCCAAGGAACACGCGCGCGTTCTCGGACACGAACCGCTCGCCCTCGTCGGTCAGGTGCAGGTGCACGGTGCGGCGGTTGTCCTCGGGGATGGTGCGCGCCACCAGCCCCCGCCCCTCGTAGAGGCGGATCAGCTTGGTCATGTGCGCGCGCTTGATCATCAGCCGTTCGGCCAGGGCGCCCTGCCGGACGCCGGGGTTGAGGTGGATGACATAGAGGATCGAGAACTCGCCCGGCTTCATGTCGTAGCGCGAGAGGGCGCGGTAGAACATCTCGAAGATTTCGATCTGGCTCAGCCGCAGGAGAAAGCCCAGCGACTGCCCGATCTGCCCGAGCTCGAGCGATCCCACCTCGTCGGGCACGCCGGCGGCCTGATCCTGGGTGGCTGTCGCGGTCATTGCCCGGGCCGCGCAACCTTGGCGGCGCGCTTGTCGAGGAAGGCGCGCAGGCGCTCTTCGGCTTCGGGCGAGGTGGCCGTCATGGCCGAGACGAAGCTCTCCACGAACAGGCCGTCGCCGCGCGCCATGTCGGCGATGCGCGGCAGGGCGTTCAGGATGGCATAGTTCGACATCTCGGCATTGCCGGCCGCCTTCTTCGCCAGCTCGACCGCCTTCGCGCGGGCCTCGCCCTCGGGCACGACGTACTGGCAGAGGTTCCACGCCTCGGCCTGCGCCGCGCCGACGGAGCGCCCGGTCAGCATCATGTCTGTCATTCGCGCAACACCCATCAGGCGGGCCACGCGCACCGAGCCGCCGCCGCCCACGAAGATGCCGCGCGTCCCCTCGGGCAGCGCGAAGAACGCGCTTTCATCGGCCACGCGCACATGAGTCGCCGCCGCAAGCTCTAGCCCGCCGCCGACGACCGCACCGTGAAGCGCGGAAAAGACCGGGATCGCACCATGCTCGAGCTTTTCAAAGACCGCGTGCCAGCGACGCGAGTGGTGCACGCCCTCGATCGGGCTGCGCTCGGCGTGCTCGGCCAGGTCGAGGCCGGCGCTGAAATGCTCGCCCGCACCGCAGATCACGACTGCCCGGCTGTTCCGCTGCGCAGCCTCGACGGCATCCGCCAGTGCTTCGATCAGCGTGTCGCTGAGCGCGTTGCGCTTCTGGGGACGGTTCAGGGTCAGGATCGCGACGTCGCCGTCGGTCTCGACCCGCAGCGGTGTCTCCGCGGTTTCGCCCATTCTCAGCCTCTCTCAATCTTCTCCGTTGATTTTGTATGAGCATACTGTTTTCGTGTAAACAGTTTATGCGGATCATGGGGAGGAGCCGGTGAACGATATGAAAGAGCGCGTGCGCGAGGTGAAGGTGTGGACGCCCGACCTCGAGTGGGAGGAGCGCGAAGACGGCAGTTGGCTGATCCACCGGCGCGATCCGCTGGGCGATTATCCCGACCGGCTGACCGACATGATCGACCGTTGGGCCGACCGTACCCCGGACCGTATCTGGATGGCCGAGCGCGACGGCGACGGCTGGCGGCGCGTCAGCTACGGCCAGATGCGCGACACCGTCCGTCGCATCGCGGCTTGGCTTCTGCGCAAGGACCTGTCGCCCGAGCGTCCTCTGGCGATCCTGTCCGGCAACTCGATCGAGCACGCACTGATCGCGCTTGCGGGGCAATACGTGGGCATCCCCACGGCCGCCGTCTCGCCCGCGTATTCGCTGATCGCGTCCGATTTCGGCAAGCTCCGCTCGATTGCCCGGCAGATCACGCCAGGCGCGGTCTTCGTCGACGACGCTGAAGCCTTCGCCCCGGCCATCGACGCGACCCTTGGCGAGGATGTCGCCGTGATCGCCCTGTCGGGCACCCTGTCCGGCCGCACCGTCCACACCTGGTCCGAGCTTTGCCAGGCCCACGTCACCCCGGACGTCGACCGCGCCCACGAAGCCGTCGGGCCGGATACCGTCGCCAAGTTCCTCTTCACCTCCGGCACCACCGGCAGCCCCAAGGCGGTGATCCAGACCAACCGGATGCTCTGTGCCAATCAGGCGATGGTCCTCGACTGCTATGCCTACATGACCGAGCAACCCCCGGTTCTGGTCGACTGGGCGCCGTGGAACCACACGGCGAGTGGGAACAAGGCGTTCAACATCGCCCTGTGGAACGGCGGCACCTACTATATCGATGGCGGCAAGCCCTCGCCCAAGGCCATCGGCGAAACGGTGCGCAACCTTCGCGAAATCTCTCCCACCTGGTATTTCAACGTCCCCGCTGGGTTCGAGGCGCTCGTCCAGGAGATGGAAAGCGACACCGTGCTCCGCGAGAGCTTCTTCCGCGATCTGAAGCTGATGATGTACGCGGGTGCCGGCATGGCCGCGCACACGTGGCGGCGGCTTGAAGAGATGGCGGTCGAGACGGTCGGCCATCGCATCCTGATGACGACCGGCCTCGGCTCGACCGAAACCGCGCCCTTCGCGCTTTACTGCACCGATCCGCAGGAAAGGCCGGGCAATGTCGGCATCCCGGCCGCCGGCGTGATCCTGAAGCTCGTTCCCCATGGAGAGAAGTTCGAGGCGCGGCTGAAAGGCCCGAACGTGACGCCGGGCTATTGGCGCGCGCCAAAGCTGTCCGAGGAGGCCTTCGACGAGGAAGGCTTCTACAAGCTGGGCGACGCCCTGCGCTTTGCCGAACCCGGCAACCCGGCCGCGGGCTTCTTCTTCGACGGGCGCATCGCCGAGAACTTCAAGCTGCGCACCGGCACCTGGGTCGCCGTCGGGCCGCTGCGGGCGCAGCTCATCGACCAGATGGCGGGCCTTGCCAAGGACGTGGTGATCGTGGGCGAGGACCAGGAGGCGCTCGCCGCCCTGCTGATCCCGAACCTCGACGCGATGCAGGCGCTGGCACCTGAGGCAGATCGCGACGGCCTGCCCCATCACCCGAAGGTGGTGGCGGCCTTGCGGCAGCGGCTGGCCGAGCACGGGGCGCAATCGACCGGATCAGCCACCCGCGTCACCCGCGCGATGGTCCTGACCGAACCGCTGAGCCTTGAGCGGGGCGAGGTCACCGACAAGGGCTCAGTCAACCAGCGGGCCGTCCTCGCCCAACGGGCGGATCTGGCGAAGGCAGTCTACGAGGATCGCGACGATGTGGTGACACCGCACCAGGGGGTTCTTGCATGAAGATCGAAGACGCAGGCGCATTGGTCACGGGCGGCGGGTCCGGACTTGGCGCAGCAACGGCGCGGATGCTTGCCGCTGCGGGCGCGCGGGTTGTGGTGTTCGACCGCGACGGCGACACCGCCCGCGCCGTGGCCGACGAGATCGGCGGTATTGCGGCTGTGGGCGACGTCTCGGTCGAGGCGGACGCGCAGGCGGCCGTCGACGCGGCCCGCAACCTGCGGATCTGCGTGAACTGCGCCGGGATCGGCCCGGCGGCGCGAATGGTCGGGCGCGACGGTCCGCAACCGCTTGAGGCGTTCGAGGCCGCGATCCGCGTGAACCTGATCGGCACCTTCAACGTCATGCGTCTCGCCGCGCACCGGATGCAGGCGAACGACCCGGACGACGATGCGCAGCGCGGGGTCATCGTGAACACCGCCTCGGTCGCCGCCTTCGATGGCCAGATCGGGCAGGCTGCCTATGCCGCGTCGAAAGGCGGCATCGTCGCCATGACCCTGCCCTTGGCCCGCGAGCTGGCCAGGACCGGCATCCGGGTGAACACGCTCGCGCCCGGCATCTTCCGCACGCCCCTTCTGGACGAATTGCCCGAAGAGGCGCGGCAGAGCCTCGGCGCACAGGTCCCCAACCCCTCGCGCCTCGGCGATCCGGCGGAATTCGCGCGCGCCGTCCGCTTCTGCATCGAGACCGGCTACCTCAACGCCGAAACGATCCGCCTTGACGGCGGCATCCGGATGCAGCCGCGCTGATGTCGGACGATCAGGTCAGGCGGACCCTCGCGCTGCTGGAGCGCACGCCGGGTGCCAAGGATGTGGACCCCGAGACTGCTGCGGCAATTCTCGAAGCCGCGCGTGCCTTGGCGGATGATGCCTTCGCCCCCTACGGCGCGCGGGCGGATCGCGAGGGGGCGCGGATGCAGGACGGGCGCGTGCGCCTGCCTCCGGGCAGCCGAGAGCTGTGGCGCGCCTATGCCGAGAGCGGCTGGCTGGGCCTCGACCTGCCCGAGCGCTACGGCGGATCGGAGCTGCCCCTTGTGCTACAGGCGGCGATGCTGCCGCTGTTCGAGCGCCACGCCACCGCGTTCATGATGGGCCCCGGCGCCGCACGGGCAGCGGCGCACCTTCTGGCCGCGCGTGCAGGTGCCGCGCTTTCGGACGAGTGGGTCCCGAAGCTCGTCGCCGGAGAGTGGGGCGCGACCATCTGCATCTCGGAACCCGGCGCGGGGTCGGATGTCGGCCGGCTCTGCACCCGGGCTCAGCAGCAGGGCGGGACGTGGCGCATCACGGGCGAGAAGATCTGGATCTCCTTCGGGGATCACGACGCCGTCGACCGGATCGGTCATTGCCTGCTGGCCCGGACCGAGGAAGTGCCCGGCACCCGCGGGCTGTCTCTGTTCCTGGTGCCCGACCGGATCGGGGCTGCCCGCAACGGCGTCACCGTCACGCGGATCGAGGACAAGCTGGGGATGCATGCCTCCCCCACCTGCGCGATGAGCTTCGAGGGCGCCCAAGGCTGGCTGATCGGCGAGCGCGGCCGCGGCCTGGCACAGCTGTTCCACATGATCGAGCTGATGCGCCTGCAGACCGGGTGCCAAGGATTGGGCCTTGCCACGATGGCGACGGAGTGCGCAGAGGCTTACGCCGCCGAGCGTCTGCAAGGGGGTCCGCCCGACGCGCCGCCGGTTCCTATTTCACATCATGCCGGGGTCGCCGCGCGCCTGGCTCGAATGCGCGCGCGGACCGAGATCCTCCGTGCCGCATCGCTCGAGATTGCCTGCGCGGTCGAGGCCGGCCGAGGCGGCGGTCGCGCGGCACAGGCATTCGGCGGCTGGATGCTGCCGATGTTCAAGAGCTTCGGCGGCGAGGCCGGATTCGAGGTAGCCGATGCAGCGATCCAGACCCTTGGGGGCGCAGGCTACACTCGCGACCGGCCGGTCGAGCGGGCGCTGCGGGACGCGCGCGTTCTTACGATCTACGAAGGGACGACAGACATCCAAGCGCTGACTCTGCTCACCCGGATGCTGTGGGCGGACCGCAGTGGGCTGGATGCGTTCCTCGCCCGCGTGGAAACCTGCGACGGCTTGCACGCGGACGTGGCGCGAACCGCGGCGCGAGAGCTGGCCGACCTATCGCACGCCCTGGCGGAGCGAAAGGGCGACACCGCGGCGCTGGCCTGCGCAGAGCCCTACATGCGGCAGGCTTGGTGCGCCGTCTCGGCCTGGCTCGCTGATCGGATCGATCCCGACGAGGCCGCGCCGTTCCTCGCGGATCTACCCGAGCGCATGGCCCTCAATCGAGCGCGCTGCATGGTGTGACAGCAAGGCCCTTTCGCTGGCAGCAAGGGCGAGGTCGCGTCGCGCGCGGTCCCGGGTGGCGCACCTGATCCGGGGCTAACTGCTAGCCGCCAGCGACCCGCTTGGGTGCCGTCTTCGGCAGGCCTCCTCGCTCTGCCGCCGTGTCAAAGGAGGAAGTCCCGCGGATATCCTGCGGGATCGAACGGATCTTCGTCGCGCTCCAAACCTGGTGATAGAAGCAGAGCCGCGGGCGTCGGCGGCGCCACAGGCTCGACAACTGCAAACCCTCGGCCTCAACCGCGCGATGGAGCTCGTCCCCTCGCGCTGCCTGACCGGATAAACTCGTTCTTTGTCGCTTGGACCCGAAAGCCCGGCGCCTTTGTCGCGGCCCGTCTCACACGCACCGACGCCAGCCTTGGCGCATCGACCACAGTCCTCAGCCCGGGACGCTTTCGACGCAATAGTGTGCTCCAGATCCACGGATCGAAGAAGATCAAAGACTGACTGCTGATCCTCACGCAAAAGACACGGCGCGCCTTGGTCAGTCGGGGAGTCAGCCGCCTCTGCGCGCAAAGGGGACGCGCCCTCGGCCTCAAACGAACTGCCGCTATGCGTGGACCAATCTCTTCCGAGCCGCCTGCCCTGCCCCGGGCGACCGGCGCCGCGCTCGTCGTGCCCTCCCGCCAAAACAGGTGCTACGAGCAACCACCTCGCCGCGATCGCCGGGCACCTTGCCTGGCGCAAGCCACCGTCGTCGCAGATCCACGCCGGCTGGCAGACTCGTCGTGCCCCCGCGAGCATCACCTGCTGGCGCCAACCCCCGCAGGAACCACCTCGCAGCCCGCGTCTTCGACAGCCACGACGTTTTCGGCATCGCCTGCTGAGTCGCGGGGGAATGCGCATATCGCACTCTCCGAGCTGCTCGCCTCAATCGCGTCCCGTGACGGGTTTAGGCGATTAGGCCCTCGCCTTGGCTGGTGCCGATCCACCGCGGACTTGAGACCCGCGCAGGCCAGATGTGCCGCCGGGGATCACGGTCCAGCATTGGAACACCCGCCGCTGGGCACGTTCTCGTCCGCCTTCATCTGAAGGGCTCGGGGAACTCGCGGATATCCGCAATGAACTCGAAGCGTCGTTTTCGAGGTTGAGGGGTAGCAAGACCCCCGACCCCAGCTGTCCTGCCCAGCTCGCCACCTTCTCAACCTAGGATCACCCGCGCGGTGTGCGGAAGGCGAACGCGCCTACCGCCGCGGCACCGAGGGCGACGGCAAAGCTGCCGAGTGCGAAGAGGCCAAAGGCCGTGACTGCACCGCCCGGCAGGCCGAGGGGCAGCGCGCCCGTCACCAGCCACAGCCCGATCGTTGCGGCAAAGATCGCCGCCATAGCCAAGGCAGCTCCGGCGATGCCCAGTCTCGCGCCCCGTACGCGGGCCTTCAGCGCGCGGCGCAGCGACGCCACCGACTGCCCGATGTCCCCCTGGATCGCAAGGAGCGCGGGGACGACCACCAGCACGAGAACCATTCCGAAGCCCAGGCCATAGACCAGCGTGATGACCGTCGGCTTGAGGAACTGCGCCTGGCTCGACCGTTCGTAGAGCAGCGGCGCGAGGCCGAGCACGGTGGTCAGCGTCGTCAGCAGGACCGGGCGCAGGCGGTCGCAGGCAGCGTCGATGATGGCCCGGCGCGGGGGGCGCGTTCCCGCATATTCGTCGCTCGTGGTCACGAGCACGATCGAGTCGTTGATGATGATGCCGGTCATGCCGATCAATCCCACGACCGAGAACATCGAGAGCGGCACGTCCCAGATGTAGTGGCCCCAGATCGCGCCGACGAGGCCGAAGGGGATCGTCGCCATGATGACCATCGGGCGGGTCCAGCTGGCGAAGATCCAGGCCAGCGTCAGGTAAATGCCCAGGAGGCAGAACATGAACCCGATCAGCGCGTCGTTCAGGAACTCGTTCTCCTGCTCGGAGAGACCCGAGAGCTCCCAGTTGACGCCGAACCGCTCCTGCACGTCGGGCAGGATGCGTTCTTGCATGATCGTCATGATCTCGGCCGCGCGGGCGGCGTCGTCGCTGTCGAGGTCGCCGGTCACGGTGACCTCGCGGACGCCGTTCTCGCGCCGGATGGTGGAGAACCCCTCGCGCACCTCGACCGTCACGATGTCGCGCAGCATGGCCCAGCCGCCGTCGGGCGTGGGCAGCACGACGCGGTCGAGGTAATCGGCGGTGAACTCTTCCTGCGGCAGCTCGACCCGGATCGCGGCCGAGCGGGTGCCGTCGGGATAGGTCGCGGCCTCGATCCCCTCGAGCCGGTCGCGCAGCGTCGCGCCGATCGCGCCGATGGTGAAGCCAAGCGCCTCGCCCTGCGGGGTCAGGTCGAGGACGAATTCCTGCGTGTCGTAGGCAAGGTTGTCTTCCAGCGCCGAGACTTCGCCAAAGCCCGCAAGTTCAGCCTTCAGGGCCTCGGCGGCATCTTTCAGCACCTGAGTCTCGGCGCCCGACAGGCGCACGTCGATGGCATCGCCGCCGGGGCCGGACCGCCAGCCGCGAAAGGACAACTCCTGCAGTTGGGGGTGGCGATCGACCGCGTCCTGCAGGGCAGCCACGAATTCAAACGAGGAATAGGAGCGCAGGTCCGGGTCGATCAGCTCGATCGAGATGGCGCCAAGCTGGTCGGCGTCGAGATTGTCGGTTCCTGAAAGCGCGCGCCCGGCATTGCCGCCGATCTCGGCCAAAGCGTAGGTGACGGGGTCGGCGCCGTATTCGTCGGCATATTGCGCGCGCAGGTCTTCGATCGAACCCTGGATCAGGGCGAGCTGCTCCATCGTGTCCGCGCGCGTGGCGCTGGCCTGCATCGCGAAGTTGCCGGTCACCGAGCCCTGCTCGGGCGAATCGAAGAAGCGCCATTGGACGGCGCCCGAGATGAACAGCACCGCCTGAAAGCACAAAAGCAGCACCGCCCCCGCCAGCACCGGATAGCGCGCCAGCACCACGAGGTGCATCATCGGGCGGAACAGCCGCTCGCGGACCCAGGTGAAGCCCCGGTTCACCACGCGCGACGGGGCGTCGTACCAATGCCGCTCGCCCGTATGCGCGAGGGCGTGCGACAGGTGGTTGGGCAGGATCAGGAAGCATTCGACCAGCGACGCCGCGAGCACCACGATCACGGTAAACGGGATGTCCGAGATCAGCGCCCCGAATACGCCGCCGATGGCGGTCAGCCCGAAGAAGGCGATCACGGTGGTGATCGTGGCCGAGAAGACCGGTGCGAACATGCGCTGCGCCGCGGTTTCCGCCGCGGTGACGGGCCCCTCGCCCAGCCGGCGGGCGCGGAAGTCGGCGTGCTCGCCCACGACGATGGCGTCGTCCACCACGATGCCCAGCGTGATGATGAGCGCGAAGAGCGACATCATGTTCAGCGTCAGCCCGGCGGCGTACATCAGCGCGATCGCGGCCGTCATCGCCACGGGGATGCCGGCCGCGACCCAGAAGGCGATGCGGGCGTTCAGGAACAGGAACAGCAGCGCCACGACGAGGGCGAGCCCGACCGCCCCGTTGTCGAGCAGCAGGTCGAGCCGCGCCGATATCTCCTCGGCCCGGCCACGGATCAGGTCGAAGCGGACGCCCTGCGGCAGGCTCGGGCTCATCTGCGCCACGACCTCTTCGACGCGCGCCTGGATGTCGAGCGCGTCGCCCTGTTCGCTGCGCTGGACCTGGATCGAGACAGCGGGATTTTCGCCCACGTAGTAGGCGCGCTCGCGATCCGGGCCTTCGACGACGATTCGGGCGACGTCGCCCACGGTCAGCGGCGCCCCGCCCGCGTTCGATCGCAGGACCACGTCGGCGATGTCGGCGGCACTGCGGCTTTCCTGCCCGGCGCGAACGCGGGCGGTGCCGGCGACCTCGCCCGCCGGCGAGGCGTCGGCCGCCGCCCCGATGGCGTCGGCGATCTCGGCCAGGGTCAGGTCGTACTGGACGAGGGCCATCGACGGCACCTCGACCAGTGTCTCGGGCGCGGCGATGCCTTGGGTGGTCGTGCGGGTGACGCCGGCGGCGAAAAGCTGGATGACGAAGTCGTCGGCGATGCGGCCAAGCTGGTCCACGCCCACGGGGCCGGTGATGACCACATCCGTCACCCGGTCGCGCCAGCCGCCCCACGACACCTCGGGGTCCTCGGCCGAGTCGGGCAGCGTCGAGATGCCGTCGACGGCCGCTTCGACGTCGTCGGCCGCGATGGCCATGTCGTAGCCCGGCTCGAACTCGATCTCGAACGAGGCGCGGCCTTCGGTGGAACGCGCCTCGATCCCGGCGACGCCCTCGACGCCGAGCAGGACGGGTTCGAGAACGCCGACGATGGCGGTGTCCACCGCCTCGGCCCCTGCCCCGGACCACGTTACGCTGACGTCGATCTCGTCCGAGATCACGTCGGGGAAGAACTGCGCCCGCATCCGCGGCACCGAGGCGAGGCCCAGCGCCAGCAGGATCACCAGAAGCAGGTTCGCGGCGGTGCGGTGGCGGGCGAAGTACCCGATCAGGCCCCCGATCATCCGTCCCGCGCCTCGCCGTTTTCAAGCCGCTCGATCATGCGGGCGGGCACCTGCGGCTGGTTCAGGGCCGCCAGCACGCGCTGCTTGGCGGCGTCTGGCATCCGGGCGTTGTCCTCGACCATCGCGATCAGGGCGGCGCGACGCTCTGGCGACAGGTCGATCATCTCTTCCCCGGCCTCTGCGGTGTCCTCGGGTTCCTCCTGGACCTGGCGCAGCGGACGGACCTTGATGCCGGTGCCCAGAAGGGGCGAGCGTTCGGCCACGACCTCGCGCCCTTCAAGGCCATCGGCCCTGACGAGGACGGTGTCGCCCTGCGCGCGAAGACGCTCGACCTCGGCCAGCTCCAGCCGGCTCTCGTCATCCAGGACGAGCACCGTGTCCGAGGCATCCACGGCGGCGGCAGGCAGGCGGGCGACGTTCCGCAGCTCGGGCTCGGTCACGCGGATGCGGGCGAAGTCGCCAGGACGGAAGCCGCGCGGTTGTTCGAGCTGCGCGAAGAGGCGGCGGCCGGTCTCGCCCTCGGCCACGGCGGCGGCCTCGCGGGTGATCGTCGCGGGCGAGGTCAGGGTGTAGCCGCCGACCTCGAGGCTGACGGTCGCCTGGTCGGTGGCAAGCTCGCCATCCTCGTTCAGAAGGCGCACGTAATCGGGGGTCGAGACGCGGAACGCGATTTCCAGGCGATCGGGATCGATCAGCGTGGCGAGCTGCTCGTTGCTGGATACCAGCCCGCCTTCGGTCACGGTCAGATCGGACAGGGTGCCGGCGAAAGCGGCGGTCACGCGCGTCTCCGAAAGAGTGCGCTGCGCTTCGTCCACCGCGATCTCGGCCCGCGACAGGGCGGTGCGGGCCTGCGCCACCCGCGCCTCGGCCGAGCGTTGCGAGGTGCGGGCCGACAGCACCTGCTGCGCGGCAGACGAGGCGCTGAGTTGCGCTTCTTCAAGCACCGCCTCGGTGACGACGCCGCGATCCACGAGGTCCTGCTGCCGCGCGAGTGCCCGGTTGCGCAGGTCGGCCTGCTGGCGCGCGGCGGCGACGTCGTCGCCCGCGATCTCGACCGCGGCCTCGGCATCCATCAACTCGGCTTCGGCATCGGCGAGATCGGCCTCGGCCAGCGACAGCGCGACCTCGGCATCGGTGGGATCGATCGCGAACAGGAGCTGCCCTTCGCGCACGTGACCGCCGTCTTCCACGCCCTCGCCCAGTTCGACCACGCGGCCGGCCGCCGGGGCGCGCAGGGCGAGCGTGCGACGCGCCTGGATCTCGCCGAAGCTGGTCAGTTCGGGCGCGACGGTTTCAAGCGCGACGGTCACGACGTTGGCGGCATAGACCTGCTCCTGCCCCGGTCGCTGGCCCGGTTCGCGCGCCGCACGCTCTTGCAACGCATTGCGCAGCGTCCCGCCCGCGACGGCCAGAAAGCCCACGGTCAGGGAAAGCAGGAAGAGCCCGGTGAGGGCTCGGGTGAAAAATCTCATGCGTCGTAGGCTCCCGATCCGTGCCCGTATAGACCGCCGCGAAGGCAGCACAAAGCGCACATCCGTCACTCTTACGGGAGCATGGCCGCCATTCCGTCGCTATCTTTCAGGAGTCGCGCGGCCTACTTGCGGCGCCGGTGCTCGTCCAGCCGGGGCAGGATCTCGATGAAGTTGCAGGGACGGTGGCGGTAGTCGAGCTGCCATTTCAGAATCTCGTCCCAAGCATCGTTGCAGGCCCCGGTCGAGCCGGGCAGCGCGAAGAGGTACGTGCCGTTCCTGACCCCGCCTGTCGCGCGGCTTTGCACGGCGGAGGTGCCGATTTTCTGCATCGAAACGTGAGTGAAGACGATCGAGAACGCCTCGATCTCTTTCTCGTAGACGTCGCGATGCGCCTCGACCGTCACGTCGCGCCCCGTCAACCCGGTGCCGCCGGTCGAGATCACCACGTCCACCGCGCCGCCGTCGCACCACTCGCGCAGCTTGGCGGCGATCATCTCGCGGTCGTCCGTCACGATTGCACGGGCCGCCAGGGCGTGCCCGGCCTCTTGCAGCCGCGCGACGAGGGTGTCGCCCGAGCGGTCGTCATCCGGCCCGCGCGTGTCGCTGACCGTGAGGATGGCGATGCGGGCGGGGATGAAGTCGCGGGTGTCGTCGATCCGGCTCATGAGGCCTCGGGAGTTGGGTCCGGGGTGCGCGCCCCCGGACCGGGTGTCACAGCGCGTCGAAGTCGGAGGCCGCGTGGCGTTCGCGCAGCAGGCCCTCGCCGTCGCGGTTCACGCGCTTGCCGCGCTGGACGGCGGGGCGGGCGTCGATTTCCTTCGCCCAGCGAATCACGTGGTCGTATTCGTGGACGCTGAGGAATTCGCCCGCGTCATAGGCCTCGCCGAAGACCATGCGGCCGTACCACGGGAAGGTGGCCATGTCGGCAATCGTGTAGTCGTCGCCGGCAAGGAACTGGTGGTCGGCCAGGTGGCGGTTCAGCACGTCGAGCTGGCGCTTGGCCTCCATCGCGAAGCGGTTGATGGGGTATTCCATCGGCTCGGGCGCGTAGGCGTAGAAGTGGCCGAACCCGCCGCCAAGGTAAGGCGCCGAACCCTGCAACCAGAACAGCCAAGACAGCATCTCGGGCCGGTTTGAGCCAAGGAAGGCGTCGTGACGCTCGGCCAGGTGCATCAGGATCGCGGCGGATTCGAAGACGCGGACGGGCGTGGCGCCGGTGTGGTCCATCAGAGCCGGGATCTTGGAGTTCGGGTTCACCTCCACGAAGCCCGACCCGAACTGGTCGCCCTTGGTAATGTCGATGAACCACGCATCGTATTCGGCTGGGAAACCGGCCTTGAGCAGTTCCTCGAAGAGGATCGTGACCTTCTGCCCGTTCGGCGTTCCCATGGAATAAAGCTGATACGGGTGGTCGCCCTTCGGCAGGTCCTTGTCATGGGTCGGGCCGGCGATGGGTCGGTTCAGGCTGGCCCACTTGCCGCCCGATTCCGCGTCCCAGGTCCAGACCTTGGGGGGCGTGTAATCGCTCATTCTCTGCCTCTCTGTGTCGGTCGCGCGAAGGGTAGCACGGCTCAGAGGTCGAACCAGACCGGATCGGGGCCAAGGTTGCGCCACCGGGTCGCCCCCAGCGTCCCTCCCTGCCCCCAGCAGTCGTGGATATGCCCGAACACGCAGAGCCGCGGCTTGATCCGCAGCATCGCCTCTTTCAAGGCGGGCGAGCCGAGATGTCCGAGGCCCTCGTGGTTGTCGCCGAGACCCGCGGGCGGGGAATGCAGGATCAGGATATCGGCGGCTTCCACACCGGCGAGGGCATCGCGTGCTTGGTCCTCGGTCAGGTCCCAGCTTTTCCAGGGCAAGGGCGGCAGGGGCGGGATGCCCCCACCGAGGCCCGCGATCATCAGCCCGCCGCGCATGGTGCTGGTGCCGTGCAGGATCTCGGCCTCGGTCGCGGCTTGCAAGGCGCGGAGGCTTTCATTGTTGCCGGGCACGCAGATCATCTTGTCCGCAATCGGGAAAAGGCGCGCCATGTAGGCCTCCAGCCCCTCGTGCTGGTTGGCGAAGTCACCGGCGGCGATCACGAGGTCCGCCGCCCCGGCGGCAGACAGCAGCGCGTCGGCCGCCGAGGTCGAAAGGTGCATGTCAGAGATGGCAAGGATCTTCATCTAGCGGTTCTCGTTCCTGCTTCAAAGGCGAGCCTTGAGGGACAGAAGGTCGGCCCAGGCGTCGCGCTTGGCGGCCGTGTTGCGCAGCAGGTAGGCCGGGTGCGTCATCGGCAAGGCCGGACGACCCAGCGCCTCGGACCAGATGCCGCGCATCCTGAGGATGCCGCGCCGGTTCAGAAGCGCCATGGCCGAGATGTTGCCCATCACCACGAGGAAATCGGGGTCGGCCAGCTCGATATGGCGGTGGAGGAACGGGCGCATCATCGCGATCTCCTCGTCCGAGGGGTCGCGGTTGCGCGGCGGCCGCCACGGCAGGACGTTGGTGATGTAAAGCGACCCGTCCTGCCGGGACAGGCCGATGGCGGCGAACATCCGGTCGAGAAACTGCCCGGCCCGGCCGACGAAAGGCTTGCCCTGCAGGTCCTCGTCGCGGCCCGGCGCTTCGCCCACGATCATCACGCGCGCGGACGGGTCGCCGTCGCAGAACACGAGGTTGCGCGCGCCCCGCTTCAGTTCGCACCTCTCGAAGGCGGCCATCGCGGCGCGCAGACCGTCGAGCGAACTGGCGGCGCGGGCGGCGGCTTCGGCCTCGGCCACGTGGTCGGGCTCGGGCACCGGCGGAGGACCGGGCCGGGGCAAGGGTGCGGTAGGTTCGGGGGCAGCCGCGCGCGCCTCGGCGGCGGCCTCGTAGCGGTTCACCGGCGCGTCGAGGATCGCCTCGTCCGCGCCAAGCTCTACCTGCCAGTCAAGCGCGGCGAGGGCCGCTTGATATTCGTCGAGGTCGAGCATGGGCCGACCCTAGCGAATTGCCGTCGTCAGGAGAAGCCGGCGCGGTTTTCGCCGCCTTTCACGTTGCGGCCGCTCCCGCGGAGGTTCTCGGCGCTTTCGTTCGTGCCGGCGTACTGGCCCGAGGGGCGGAACCGCCACAGGTAGTCCGGCAGCACCGCCTCGGTCGAGGTCGGGTGCATACCGAGGTCGGCGAAGGTCTTCACCCCCTCGCCCACGATGTTGTCCTGGCCGAGGTTCCGCACCTGGTCGAGCGTCAGCGGCGGCTTTACGAGGCCGAAGGTGATCGTGCTCAGACCGTCGAACCCGCTTCCCATGAGCTTGGCGATAGGCATGGGCATGTTCACGATCAGGGCGCGCCGCTTGATGATGGCCAGCATCTCGCGCATCCACCCGTCAAAGGTCGAGACGTCGGGGCCGCCAAGCTCGTAGATGCCCGGTTCGGCCTTGCCCAGCACCCCCATCTGGATCGCGGCCGCCACGTCGTCGACATAGACCGGCTGCAGCTTCGTCTTGCCTCCGACGAGGGGCAGGACCCGACCCATCCGGGCCATGCCGGCGAAACGATTGAAGAACTCGTCCTCGTGGCCGAAGATCAGCGAGGGGCGCACGATCATCGCGTCGGGGAAGGCGTCGAGAACGGCCTTCTCGCCCAGCGCCTTGGTGCGCGCATATTGCGACGGCGCGTTCTCATCCGCCCCGATGGCCGAGACCTGCACCAGCCGCTCGACGCCGGCTTCCTTCGCCAAGCGAGCGATTCGGGCGGCGCCTTCCTGCTGAAGCGCCTGGAAGGTCTGCTTGCCGCCTTCGGCGAGAATTCCGACGCAGTTCACCACCGCGTCAGAACCACGAACGGTGGCGCGCACGCTCTCGTCATCGCGGATGTTGCAGAACACGGGCTCGACCTGCCCCACAACGCCGTAGGTGCGCACGAAGGGCGAATCGTTCGGGCGGCGGCAGGCACAGCGAACGCGCCAGCCTTCCTTGGCCATGCGGCGGGCGACATAGCGGCCGACGAACCCCGTTCCGCCGAAGATGGTGACAAGCTTCATGGGACGATCTCCCGCGCGTTTCAGGTCGGCTCCGGGTGTAGGCCGGAGCCTCTGACGAGACAAGCGCCAAACCCTTAGAAAGGGTTCCGATTCCCGTTGACACCCCCGCGCGTCACCTTTAGATCGCCTCCTCACGACACCTGCCCAGGTGGCGGAATGGTAGACGCGCCAGCTTCAGGTGCTGGTGTCCGTATGGACGTGGAGGTTCGAGTCCTCTCCTGGGCACCACTACTTCTGTTAAGCCGTTGTTACGCCTCAGCTTTATCTCTGGATCAGGCGTCCACGCCCCCTTTTTTCGACCACATACTTGAGGCCGTCCGGTGTG
>NZ_JBELKF010000024.1:0-44971 GCF_042089775.1 Palleronia sp. | reverse complement strand
GGCGCAGAGCTGTTGTCGCGGCGCTGGGGCCGTAGGCCGCGCTCCGGGCGTTCAGCCAAGGCACGTCCGACCCGAGCGCCAAACAGGCTTCTCCCGATCGCATCAGATGATGCTGCGCACTGCCCTCGCCGCTGCCTCGATTTCGGCTTCGGAATTTCGGATGCTCGGGGTCAGACGGACATGCGCACTGGGATAGGGCGCGACCGACGCAACGACGGATCTCGAGCGGAGCCGCGAAACGACTTCCTCCGGCTCCAATCCCTCCACGTCAAAACAAACGATGCCGGCCGAGAGGCCCGGTTGCCGCGGGGTCACGACCGAAACGCCGCGAATCCCGGCAAGCGCATCCTTCAGGTCTCCTGCCAGCGTATGGGTACGTTCCGCGACCCGCGCGCGACCGATCTCCTCGTGCAGGGCGAAAGCCTCGGCGAGCGCCCAGCGATGCTCGAAGTCCTTGAACCCGCCGGGTGTCAGTGTGCGCCCGTTGTTCGAAAGCGCGTAGTCTTCGCCAGCGTACCAGCGGGAAAAGACGCGGGCATCGTCGAAGGTCGGGACGATGGGCCGAACCGCGCCAAGCCCTCGCTCGCTTATCGCTGCGATGCCGGTTCCGCGTGGGCCGAACAGCCATTTGTGGCAGCCTGCCATCAGGAAATCGACGCCGAGATCGAAGAAGCTGTCGGTCTCCACCCCGAACCCGTGAACCGCGTCGAGGCCGAAGAGGACGTGATCCTGTTCGTCGCGCCCGGCATTGATCTCTTGCAGGGCCACCGCGATGCTGCCGACGGGAATCTTCAAGCCAGTGCTCGAGTGAACCCAAGTCAGCGCCAAAAGCCGGGTTTCGGGACGGATCGCATCGACGATACGCTGCACGATGCCGCCATCGGTGGCTTCGGAGATGTCATCGAACAGCGAAATGCGCCGCTCGGTTGCACCGGTGGCGTCGGTCAAGTGGCGCAGCGACTCGTGCGTGACGTAGTAGTCCTCGTCCGTCGTCAGCACTTCCTGCCCAGGCCCCACCTTCAGCCCCGTATAGATGAGGCCGACGCCCATCGTCGTGCTGTCTGTCAGAGCCACATGCGCCGGATGCATCCCGAGATAGCTGGCGGCGGCGGCGCGGCTTGCTTCGGTGAGGCGCGTTCCGTTCTCTTCTAGATATGCGACCGGATCCGCATCCAAGGCATCTCGGTGACGGCCGATTGCCTCGCGCACCGGCGCGGGATGCGAAGTGATGAGCATCGTGCTCATGTGAATCTTGTCCGGGACGAGCTCGAATAGGGCACGAACGCTGCTCCAGTCGCCGAGCGAGGGGACCTGAGCATGTAGGCTCGGCGGTCGCGCCGTCGCAGCCGCACCTGCCGCCGCTACGATCCCAAGGGCGGTGCGTCGTGATACCGACATTCATACACTTCCTGCTGACGTTGCCACCCAACGGGATCAAGGTGCAGGGGTTCCCAAGAGTTCACAATCAGAACGTGTGTAGGGGTGGGATTCTCCGCCGTGGTTTAGCGATCGATTGATCGACACGCGCTCTGCGATCATCTGCCCCCCGGAATATCGGCCCGGAACAGCATCCGCGAAATGCGGTCGCGTCATTCACGAAGATCCGCTACCGAGCGCCTCGCGGTATGGGCGGGCGGGGCTGATGCAGCGCATCCGGAAGATTGATCATACGATCAACTTGGGCCCACTCCGAAGCACTTGTATCGCTCTACAGTGCGTCTTCCCCAAGCACCCGCTGCTTACTTTCTCGCAGCAGTCGGCATATCCGGCCATTGCCGACTGGCCCATCGATAACGTCGCGGGCCTGCGCCACAGTTGGCGGTGCGCCGGTCTGACGATGGTAATTGTCGATCGCACCGAGAACGTCTGAATCGCTGAGTGTGCGGCGCTTCGCCATGTCATTATCCTCTCTATCACTGCAGCACACCGGCACTGGCTGATTGAAGGCCGTGTTGCGATGTGGGATTCTCCCTTCCCTATACGAAGAGCCAATGCCGAGACGTCCAGCGGGAGGTGATCTGACACACGCCCCCCAGACTGGAGTTGCATAAAGCGCAGGGCGAAGCCGATCACGACTATTGTTGCGGCCGCTGGCGTGACTGCTGGGCGCGCCCGGTTACTGCATTTAACGATGCGGCTGCGGCATCGGCGAGCCGGTGTGGATCCAGTTCTGTCAGCGCGTCGGCCCTCTTGCGCCACCGTCCGCCGACCATGACCGCTTCAACATTGCCGGGCGACGCGGAATAAACGAGCAGCGCCGACGGATCGTCGTTCATGGGGCCCATGTTCACCGCATCCGTGTTCACGAGGATCAGGTCTGCCGCCTTGCCCCGCTCGATTGATCCGATCCGGTCGGACAGACCGGCTGTCCGGGCACCGCCGATCGTCGCCAGTTCAACCAGCCGCCGCGGCAGCACGGCAAGCTCATCGCCGCTCGCCCCGGCTTCCACGTTATGCAGCATTCGCATGACCGCAAACATGTCTGGTGCCCCGGCCAGTGCGCCGTGGATGCCGAGTGCAAGAGAATTATCAATCGGGTCGTAGTCGGATACTCGCGTCAGTCCGAATCCTACACGCTGCTCCGTTATCGGGGTCAACGAATATACCCGCACCGGCCTGCGCGACGGTCGCAAGAAGTTTGGGTGGCGCGTTCGTTGCGTGGATCAGCAGCATGTCCGGTCCGAGTAACTCGCTCTCGACCAGCCACGCCAACTGCGAAACTCCGTTCGACCCGCTGATATGGGACGAGATCGGCAAGCCAAGGTCGCGCGCAACCACGAGCTCATCAAGCGCCCGCGCCTTCGCCGCGTCCGACGCATCCTGCGGTGGCACGCGCCAGCCGAAGGCCAGTTCAACAAGACCTTCATCTTGGAATTGAGACCTTTCAGTGAGAGTGCGGAGGTGGTCGAGGTCGACGTAGTTCTCGGGCGGGAGGGCGTCGTGCCCGGTATAGTGGACGCGCGCGCGCGTCCCTGAATCGACGAGCGCCGACAGCGCGGCGTCTGCGTCTGCCGGATGTTGTCGCAATAGGGGAACGTGGTCGTGATCCCTGCGTCGAGGTTCCCGGCTGCTCCGAACAGCGTGCCGACCCGCATGTCCTCCGGCTGGTAGCGCGCGCCCAGCCGTTCGACGAGCGGAAAGTAAGCCGTCGTCGCAGACCGGCTGAACAGGCCGCGCATCTGCGACAGCCACAGATGCGTGTGCGTGTCGACGAAGCCGGGGAGGAGGATCTTTCCCTCACCGGATACGACCTCCGCCTCCGGCGAGGTCACCCCTGCCCCGATAGCGGCGATGCGGCCATCCTGCACGAGCACATCGGCTGCGGGCAGATCCCCCTCTGGCCCCAGGGTCATACGTATGCACCGCGGATCAGGATCGGCGGAGCCGCAGATTGTGCCCGGAGAGGCACTGCGGCGGCACTGGCCAGTCCGCCCAAAACCGTGCAGCGGGTCACATCGATCATTGTGACCCCGCCGCGGCAATCAGTGCATCTGCGGATACCGTGCCAAGCAGGTTTGTGCCCTCGTCAATGGGGTCGAAGATGGCCAGGGCACCCTCAGGGAGAACCGTATCGGGAAAATCCAGCCCCGTGACCATTTCCAACGGCGTCCGATGCCCGACAAGCAGAAGGTTCGTTCCCTCCGGGGGCTCCGTGGCGAGCAGACTGCCGGTCGCGGCGATCGTCTCTTGCAGAGCGCCGCCTGCGTAATCATCGGCTACGAGATCCATCGTCACCTCAAGGCTTCCATGTCCGAAGGCAAGCTCGGCCGTGTCTCTGGCGCGATAGACGGGGCTGACGAGAATACGCGCGAACTCAATGCCGAGCGAACTGAATGCCTTTCCGAGCTCTTGCGCCTGAACGCGCCCCGCCGCCGATAGATTGCGCTGGCCCGCCCTGTCGTTCAGGCGGCCCGTGTCGGTCTGCGAGTAATCCGTCTCGGCGTGCCGTAAGAAGACCACGGTCTCCCCGTGCTGCATGCGCTCGATCAGTTCTTCCTGTGCAGAGGCGGAGCTGCTGCACGCCAGCATGAGAAATCCAGCAACACCCATTCTACGCGTATAGGAATGGACCATCCCGGGGGTCCTTCCCAATTCAACCGCCGGCGTCGCGGAAACCACTCTTGCACAATGCACGGGTGACTGGGCGGTTCCGGAGCCGCCAGATCGCCGCCACGGAGCAGCCGACGCGCAGGTCGCGCGCAGAAGTGCCTCTGTGCAAGGAACGCGCTTATGGTATCAATGTGGACGCGCGCCCGATCAACAGTCGTTAGTAGCGCCAGAACCAAGCCCAGCCGCCTCGCCTGTCCAGAACGTGGGGTCGACAGAGGTCGACGAGGCGGAATGGATCAGGACGAAGGGTGTCGTTCGGTCCGAGGACACCATTCCTGGAAACGTGCTTGCGCCTCTGCATTCGGCCCCCACCGCGCTGCAGCGCCTGAGGCTCTTGATCTGCGCGGGAATCTGGCGCGGCCATAGATCACGATGCGTATTACTGGCTTCGACCTTTACCTGCCGCCTCCGCGCATCAACTCTAAGGCGTCAGGCACGGCCGTAGCGGCTCGATCCGGATCCGGGGTCGGCCCTACGCAGATGGACCCGCTCACCGCGCTTCCCGATCCGTGCCCCCGATGAGGAAAGGTGACGCATCATGTCTAGACAACGCAACCGATCCAGCCGCGCCCCGCAAAAGGATCAAGGCGTCAGCCGGCGCAATTTCCTCGCCGGGAGTGCCACCGCAAGCGCCTCTGCCTTCGGCCAGTTCGCGGCTGGCGCGCAGGAAGCCGCCGCGCAGTCTGCTGCTACAGGCACCGACGGGCTGGTGCGCACCACGATCACCATCAACGGGACGGAACACGCGCTGTCCCTCGATCCGCGTATGACCGTCCTCGACCTCCTCCGCGAGCAGCTCGACCTGACGGGGACAAAGGTGGGCTGCAACCACGGCCAGTGCGGCGCCTGCACGGTTCTGCTCGACGGTGTGCGCGTGAACTCCTGCTTTGTCCTGGCGGCGGCGGCGGACGGCAAGTCTGTGGTCACGGTGGAAGGACTGGCCGACTCCAATGCAGAGCTTCACCCGATGCAGGCGGCCTTCATCGAAGAAGACGGGTTTCAGTGCGGCTATTGCACGCCGGGGCAGATCGTCTCCGCCATCGGCTGCGTGATGGAGGGACACGCAGGTTCCGAAGCGGAGATCAGCGAATACATGTCCGGCAACCTGTGCCGCTGCGGCGCCTACAAGGGCATCGTCAGCGCCGTGGAGCGCGCCCGCGACGAGACGCGCGAGATCGGCCTGGCCGCGCTGACGGAGGGCGAGCGATGATCCCCTTTACCTACAACGCCCCCGGCTCGATCGACGAGGCGGTCGCCACCGTCGATCCGATGGGGCCGGCTGGCCAGGGTGGCGCCTTCCTTGCCGGCGGCACCACGATGCTGGACCTGATGAAGCTGACGGTCGTCAGTCCTCCTTCGCTGACCGACATCCAGAAGCTCGGCCTCGACGAGATCGTGCAGGAAGGCGACCAGGTTCATCTTGGCGCGCGGGTGACCATGGCCCAGGCGGCAGAGCATCCCCTCTTGCGTGACGGGGCGCCGGTCCTATCGGAGGCCCTTTGGAAAGCGGCCAGCCCGCAGCTGAGGAATGTCGCCACGCTTGGGGGCAACGTCCTGCAGCGCACCCGTTGCCCCTATTTCCGCGACAATGTCTCGCCCTGCAACAAGCGCGAGCCGGGGTCGGGCTGTGCGGCGATCGGCGGGATAAACCGCCTGCTGGCCGTGCTCGGCACGTCCGAAAACTGCATCGCCAGCTATGCCGGCGACTTTGCCAACGCGCTGATCCTGTTCGACGCGGTGGTCGAGACGGAGCGCCCCGATGGCGGCCGCGACATCGCCTTTGACGCGCTGCATCTGCTGCCGCAGGATCACCCCGAACGCGAGACCGTGCTGGAAGATGACGAGCTGATCACAGGGTTCCGCCTGACCGTGCCGGAATGGGCACGGCGCTCGCGCTATATCAAGGTGCGCGACCGTGAATCCTACGCCTTCGCCCTGACCTCGGCCGCAGTCGCGCTCGACATGGACGGCGACACCGTGCGCGAGGCGCGCGTGGCCGTCGGGGGCGCCGCCACGGTGCCCTGGCGCGCCGAGGCGGTCGAGGATTTCCTTGCCGGTCAGGCCCTGACCGAAGAGGTGGCGATGGAGGCCGGGCGCATCGCGTTCGAGGGCGCGCAGGGCTATGAGCACAACGCCTTCAAGATCCCGCTCGGCCAGAGGACCGTCGCCAAGGCGCTTCTCGACGTGGCGGCGATTGATCAGACACCGACCGGCGGAGGGAGCGAGTGATGGCTAGGATCGGCAATCCGCATGATCGCATTGACGGCAGGATCAAGGTGACCGGAGACGCCCGCTATGCGGCCGACTTCGCCGTGCCCAATCCGCTTTACGGCCATCTGGTGATCTCCACGATCGGCAAGGGCCGGATCACCGGCATCGACGACAGGGCTGCGCGCGCGGTGCCCGGTGTGCGCGCGATCTATACGCACCTGAACCAGCCGAACCTCCAGCCCGCCGGGTTCTTCGGCTCGGGCCAAGGTCAGGCACAGCAGAGCTGGCGCCCCCTCGCCGGGCCCGACGTGAAGTTCTACGGCGAAATCATCGGCATGGTCGTCGCCGAATCCATCCTGTCGGCACGTCAGGCCGCAGCCGTACTCGGCGTCTCTTACGAGGCCGAGGACCCCGCGGCGATCATCGATGCCCCCGGCGTGACGGTCGAACAGCTGCCGGATGTCGGGATCTCGGTCGGCGATGTCGAGGCTGGCATGGCCGACGCGGCGCACACCGTGTCGCAGTCCTACGAGACGGCGCCCAACACCCACAACGCCATGGAGCTCTTCGCCACGACTGCACACTGGGAGGGCGAGAACCTGACGGTCTACGTCCCCAGCCAATGGGTGAAGGGGTTCCAGATCGGCCTGGCCGGCAATCTCGGCATAGACCCGCAGCGCGTCAGGGTGCTGAGCCCCTATGTCGGTGGCGGCTTCGGCGGCAAGGGGACGCTGTTCACCTGGACGGCCCTCGTCGCTGCGGCCGCGCGCGACATGAAGCGGCCGGTCAAGCTATACGTCACGCGCGAACAAGGGTTCACCGTCGCATCGTTCCGCGCCGAGACGCGGCAGGACGTGCGGGTCGGCGCCGGCGAGGACGGGCTGATCACCACATTCGCGCATAGTGGCCGGGAGCTGAGCTCGCGCCCCGACACCTATTTCGTGAACGGTGCCGAGAACACGACTCGCATGTACCGCGCGGACAACATCCAGACGAGCGTCTCGGTCGTCCATGCGGACCGGCAGACGCCCGGCTTCATGCGCGCGCCCCCGGAAACGCCCTATTTCTTCGCGCTTGAGTCAGCCATCGACGAACTGGCGCGCGGAATGAACATGGACCCGGTGGAGCTGCGCATCCGCAACGACGTCGATCACGACCCCGTCCGCGGCGTGCCCTTCACCTCGCGGTCGCTTGTGGAGTGCTATCGGCAGGCAGGAGACGCGTTCGGTTGGTCGAACTATACGCCCGAGGTCGGTTCTATGGCTGATGGCGACGAACTGATCGGCTGGGGCGTCGCGACCTCGACCTATCCGACGCAGATGGCGCCTTGTGCGGTGCGCGTGTCGCTCGATGTCACGGGCGAGGCGCGGGTGCAGGTGGCAAGCCACGATCTTGGCACGGGCGCTTATACAGTGTTCGCCCAGGCGGTTCACGAGAAGCTGGGCGTCCCGGTGGAGAGGATTCGGGTCGAGCTTGGCGACAGCCGCCTGCCGCCGGGCACGATTGCGGGCGGGTCAGTCTCGACCGCGTCGAACGTCTCGGCGATCGGTCTTGCCTGCGACCGAATCCTTCAGCGTCTCGGAGCCCAGGGAGGGCAGCTTGAGGTTGAAGCCGCGTTCGAGAGCTACGGGCAGACCGGGATCGAGGAATATGCAGAATGGATCCCACCGGCGGTCAGCGGTGGCGGGCGCGGCTCGCTGCACGCCGGCGGGGTCCAGATCGTCGGCGGCCCCGAAGAAAGCTATGCCGCCTTCGCCTTCGGCGCCCAATACGTCGAAGTTCGGATCAACCGCTTCACGCGCGAAATTCGCGTGCCCCGCATCGTCGGAGCCTTCGCCGCCGGCCGAATCATGAACGAGAAGACCGCTCGCTCACAGTATCTCGGCGGCATGGTCTGGGGCATCGGGCATGCTCTGCTTGAGGTGTCCGAGGTGGATCCGCGAACCGGCGCCTACATGAACGACAACATCTCGGAATATCTTGTTCCAGTGAACGCCGACATTCAGCAGATCGACGCGATCCTGGTTCCCGAGGTTGATACCAAGGTGAACCCGGCCGGGGTGAAAGGGATAGGCGAAATCGGCATCGTCGGCACCGCCGCCGCCATCGCCAATGCCGTTTATCACGCAACTGGCATCAGGGTCCGCAAGACCCCGATCCATATCGAGGACATCCTGCCGACCGCATGACGCCTTGCATGGGGAAGAGGAGGAAGCCGCGCACTTCGCCTTGTTTATCTAACACCTGCGCCAAGTCTGGGGCGGGTCACGCGATCCGCTCCCTGTCCAGAGAACGCATGAGGCTCGGAGCGAACAAAACTGGAGCGACGATGCACGTAGCCGTGGATGCGCCGGACCGCTGCGATACACCAGCGCGCCTTCGGCACTCTCACGCAGCATTTGTCATCAATCTGCTCACCGACACGGCGAGCTACGCCGCTCGGCGGATGCTGACGGCGCGCCGAGCGCTGAGGCCGAGGGGTTCGCCAGTTAGTTTGCAACACCCACAGTCGGCAGCTAAGCGAGGACCGCGCGTACTTGCTCGACAGTTCGATTTCCGCGCGTCGCAGTCTCCTCGGTGACTTCCACTTCAGCGAAATGATCCTTGGCAATCTCGACGAGCTTTCCGGCGGGAGGAAGAAGACCCGGCGCGAACAGCTGAGGAGGCGTCTGCCGCGGCGGCGGCAGGGTGCGGAGCGCGTGGCCCGGTTCGGGCAGCGGAACGGACGACAGGAGTCGCCTGGTGTAGGGATGGACCGGCGAGGTCAGCACACTTTGCGTCGGTCCCGTCTCGACAATGCGGCCTGCCCACATCACCGCGATGCGGTGACTGACACGCTCGACCACGGCGATGTCGTGCGAGATGAACAGGAAGGAAAGCCCCTCCTCGTCCTGCAGCCGCTTCATCAGGTCGGTCACCTGGCGGGCGATGGAGACGTCGAGCGCCGAGACGGCCTCGTCCGCAATCACCAGCGCAGGTCCGGCAGAGAGTGCGCGGGCGATCGAAAGGCGCTGGCGCTGCCCGCCGGAAAACTGGTGCGCGTATCGACCAAGGGCGCTCCGCTCCAACCCCACCTTCTCGAGCAGGTCGGCGGCCAGTTCGGCGCGTTCGGCGCGGCTCATCGCGCGGCGGATATGCGCCGGCTCGGTGATGAGGTCGCGCACCGGCAGGCGCGGGTTGAGGCTGGCGAAGGGGTCCTGAAAGACCATCTGCATGCGTGACCGCGAGCGGCGCAGCGCGCCGCTGTCGAGGCCGGTCAGCTCCTGCCCTTCCAGGCGGATGCGTCCTCGGTCGGGTTCCACCAGCCGCATGATCGCCCGCGCGAGCGAGGATTTGCCGCACCCGGATTCGCCAACGAGCCCGAGCGTTTCGCCCCGTCCGACGGCCAGCGAAACGTCGCTGACCGCGTGGAAGTCCAGGTCGCGGCCGGGAAGCAGAGAGCGGTGCACAGGGAAGCTGAGCGAAAGGTTTTCGACCTGCAGAACCGGCGCCGGATCGCGGGGCGCCGGAGGGGCACCGGCCCCAAGCCGCGGCGCAGCCTGCATCAGCGCCCGGGTATAGGCGGCTTGCGGCCGGGCAAAGAGATCGGTGACGGCGGCCTCTTCGATCTTCTCTCCGCCGCGCAGGACGACCGCACGTTCGGCCACGCTGGCCACCACCCCCATGTCGTGCGTGATGAAAAGCACCGCCATCCCGATCTCGGTCTGGAGGTCGCGGATCAACTGCAGGATCTCGGCCTGCGTGGTTACGTCGAGCGCGGTCGTGGGCTCATCCGCGATCAGCAGTTCCGGTCGGCAGGCCAGCGCCATGGCGATCATCACCCGCTGGCGCAGCCCACCCGACAGCTCGTGGGGGAACTGTCCCAAGCGTCGTTCAGGATCGGGGATCCGCACCTGGTCGAGGGCGGCAAGCGCGGCCTGGCGCGCCCGGGACCCGGTAAGGCGCTGGTGCAGGTACAACACTTCCTTCAGCTGTTCGCCGATCGACATCACCGGGTTCAGGGCCGTCATCGGCTCCTGAAAGACCATCGAGATGCGATTGCCGCGGATTGCCCTGAGGGCACGCTGATCGATTTCGGTCAGCACCACGGGGTCGTGCCCATGCAATGCGATGCGACCGCCGGTGATCTGGCCGCCCTCGCGCTCGATCAGCCGCAGGATCGCCAGCGCGCTGGCCGACTTGCCCGATCCGGATTCGCCGACCAGGGCCACGGTCTCTCCAGCGGCGACCGTGAAGGACAGATCGCGAACCGCCTGATGGGCGCCGAAGGCAATCGAGAGGTTCTCGACCGACAGGAGTGTGGATGATGTCATGGATCGGCCCGGGGATGGCGCCCGCGCATCTCCGGATGCGCTGCGAATTGCGGAAGCGGCGGTGTCCAGCGCAGGGCGGTTGGCCGAAACACCGTCTCAAAAGGATCGGCGCCGTGAACCTGCCAACGCACCGTCTCGCCCAGTTCCAGCAGGCCCATGGCCCCGGCGGGCGTGCCGGCGGTGGTGAAGCTTTCGGTCAGCGACTGCTGGGTCAGATGCGTGATGCCGTCCACCCGGGTCAGCGTGTTCCAATGCACATGGCCCGAAAGGCAAACCACCGGCACCCGCGCCAGGGCAAGCGCGGCGCGGGCACGGTCAGCCATAGGATAGGTCGAAAGACCGGGATTGTTCTGGAACCAGTAGTTCCCGAGCTGGGAGTGGCCCGAGACCGGGACGTGGCTGACCACCAGCGTCGGCCGGTCCGCGGCCTGCATCGTGCGCGACAGCCAGACGAGATCGTCCTCGCGCAGGACAAAGGCGGTTCCGTCGGTGCCGCGGTGGATCCTGGTGTCGGCGCGCCACAGGACAATCCGCCAGTCGCCGAGGTCGTGGACCTCGTGCCCCATCGGCTGCCCGAGGATTTCCTCGTTTTCGGCGACGCTGAGGAAGTCGCGGTCATGATTGCCGTTGAGGTGCCAGACGGGCGCCTCGACCGCGCGAAACCCCTCGGCCACTTCGGTTTCCAGCCGAATGTCGGTGTCGTGGTCGCTGTCCGAGATGCGGTCGCCCAGGTCGAGCACGTGATGCGCATCCGCGTCGCGGGCGAAGTGCGCGAACTCCTCCAGCAGCGGCAGCGCGGCATCGCCACGCTTGGTGCCTGCGGGAAGGCCGTGATGAATGTCGCTGACGACGGCGAGGCGGAGGGTCATGGAAGGTTACCGTGTCTTGCGGCTGCAGGGATGGCCCGCCGCGTGATGCGGCGGGCCGGAGGGCCGGATCAGTTCGTGGCCATCGAGATGGAGCCGGCGCGGAAATCCAGCACGTAGGGGATGTGGCCGGGCTTCGGCGCCCAGTCCAGATCGGTGCGCATGGCCCAGCTTTCATAGGGCTGGTAAAGCGGCAGAACCGGCGGGTCCTGCTTGATCCGCTCCATCAGTTCGGCATAGGCCGCGCGGCGCTCTTCCACGTCCTGCGAGAAGCGGAAGCGTTCCCACGCCTCGGCATAGGCCTCGTCGGTGTCGAAGCGGCCGCAGCCTTCGGACGGGCCGTCCGGCGCCCACATCACGCCGAAGCTGCCGAACGGGTCGGGAAAATACATCGGGTTCGACCAGTTGCGCGTCATCATCTCGGGCACGCAGGTGGTCCATTCCTCGGTCACGTTGACGCGGCCGTTGACGCCGACCGCGTCCCACATCTCCATGATCGCCTGCGCGGCGAGAAGGCCGTTGGTGTAGTACCCGGAATGGGTGTCGTAGACGATCTCCTCCCCATCATAGCCGGCTTCTTCGAGAAGCTTTCGCGCCCGCTCGGGATCGTATTCGAAGGTCTGCAGCTCGGGCATGTAGAGGTCGCCGAACTCCTTCATCGTGTGGGTCGAGGGGACCTCGGCCATGCCCAGCCAGAGGGTCTCGTTCAGCAGGTCCCGGTCGATGGCGAGCGACAGCGCCTGGCGGATGCGCGGATCCTCGAGCACGGGGTGGTTCACATTCATGATCATGACGTGAAAGAGCGGCGTCACGCCGCCGACAGCCTTCATCGAGGAATCGCCTTCGATCAGCGCGAGCTGGTCGGGGGCGATGTTGGTGGCGAGGTCGGCCTCGCCGGTGCGGATCGCGGTGATGCGCGAGGCGACCTCCGGGACCGCGACGACGGTGGCGCGGTCAAGCGGCGCGGCCTCGCCCCAGAACTCGTCGAACCGCTCGTAGACGATGCGCTGGCCGGGCACGAACTTGGCGATCTCGTAGGGGCCGGTGCCGACAGGCGCGAGCGAGAAGGCTTCGTAGTCGTCGTTCTCGGCCTCGTTCGGATCGCCGGCCAACGCCTTGGTGTAATCCTCGGGAATAATGAAGACCTGCTGCAGGTTCAGCAACGTCTCCCACAGGGGTTCTTCGCGCTCGGAATGGACGCGCACGGTGTAGTCGTCGACCTTCTCGGCCCGGACGAAGTTGTCCAGCCGATCGCGGGCGCGGACCTGGTAGTCCGGGAAGGTCGCCTGATACATCCGATTGAGCGAGAAGACGACGTCGTCGGCGGTCATCTCTTCGCCATTGTGGAAGGTCACGCCCTCGCGGAGCTTCAGCTCCATGACGGTGGGCTCGATCAGTTCCCATTCGGTCGCGAGACCCGGTTCCCATACGGGCTCCATCTGGCTGTAGTCGCGCTCGATCAGCGGATCGAAGGCGTTGTAGTAGAACTGCGAACCGACGTTGGAGTGGTCGCGCCCGGGGTCGAGATACGGCGCCACGCTCGAGGCGGCGACGGTGATCTCGGCGGCCCAGGCGGTGCCGGCGATCGCGCTCATTGCGCTGGCGAGGAGAAGGCGTTTCATGTGTGGTCTCCGGTGGGTCAAGGGTTCTGGTGGCGCGGACCTTGCCGGCCCGTCTTGTGGTTCATCTCGATCGGAGCCGGACATCGGCCTGGTCGCGTAACCAGTCGCCGATGATCTGGACCGAAAAGGTGATGAGAAGGATCAGCAGCGCCGGGGCGAGAACGATCCACGGAGCGGTCGGCATGTAGGTGCGGCCGACGCCCACCATCGCGCCCAGCGTGGCGGTCGGTGGCTGCACCCCGAGGCCGAGGAACGACAACGTGCTTTCCAGCAGGATGATGTTCGACAGGCTGAGCGTGAACTGCACGACCAGCGGCGAGACGATGTTCGGCAGCAGGTGAACCACCGCAATGCGGCGCGGCCCGGCTCCGGCCGCGCGGGCGGCTTCGACGAACGGCATGCGCATCAGCCGCCGCACGTCGCCGCGGATGATACGGGCGTACTGCTCCCAGTACGCAAGCCCGAGGACGACGATCATGACCGGCAGCGAACTGCCCAGCAGCGCGAGGCAGAAGATGGCCACCAGGGTGAACGGGATGGCGATCTGCGCATCCACGGCGGCCATGATCGCGGCATCGACGCGGCGTCCTGCAACGCCGGCGACGACTCCGAGCGTGGCGCCGATCAGCAGCCCCAGCGTGGCCCCCAGCAGGGCCAGCATCAGCGTCAGCCGCAAGCCGTAGAGGCTGCGCGCGAGGATGTCGCGCCCCAGCTCGTCCGTCCCCAACAGGAACCGCGGGTCCGCACGCTCAAAGCCGACGGGGGGACGCAGGCGCGACAGCAGGCTCTGAGCCGTCGGCTCGTGCGGCGCGATCCAGGGCGCGAACAGCGCGAGCACGGCCAGAACCAGCGCACAGACCAGCGCCGCCTTGCAGATCGGATCGGCCTCGCGCCAGGCGCGGGACATGACGGGCTCGGGCCGCTTGGCGGTGGCATCGCTCATGATCTCAGCCTCTCCCCGTGCGGCGCAGGCGCGGATCGGCCCAGGCATAGCCGAGGTCCACGAGCGCGTTGATGACGATGACGGCGAAGGCGACCGTGACGACGCCGAACTGCAGCACCGGGTAGTCGCGCCGGAGTGCGGCATTCACCAGCAGGTCGCCGATGCCCGGCCAGGCGAAGATCGACTCGACGACGACCGATCCCGCGGCGGCGAGGCTCGCCACCTGAAGGCCGACCACCGAAAGCACCGTGATCCCCGCGTTCCGCAATCCGTGGCGCAGGATCACCGCAGCTTCGGACAGCCCCTTGGCCCGCGCGGTTCGCATGAAGTCCTGGCCCAGCACATCCAGCATCGCGTTGCGGGTGAACCGGGTGAGCGCCGCGATCAGGATGCCCGAAAGGGTGATCGTCGGCATGATGAAGTGCAGGGGGGTCGCGTTGCCCACGACCGGCAGCCAGTTCAGCCAATAGGCGAAGACCAGGATCATCAGGATCGCGAGGACGAAGTTTGGGATGGCATAGGCGAGGAAGGCGAACGACATGACCGCGCTGCCGATCCAGCGGTCGCGCCAGATCGCGGCGGCCACGCCCATCGGAATCGCCAGAAGCACCGTGAGCGCAGTCGCGGACAGCAAGAGCTGTGCCGACGGCCACAGCCGCTCGGCCACGATCTGGGCGACGGGCCTGCGCTCAATGAAGGACAGGCCGAACTCGCCGTCGATGAAGGCGCGCAGGAAGGCGAGGTATTGCGACCAGATCGGCTCGTTCAGGCCGTAGTAGTCGATCAGCAAGGCCCGGTCCTGCTGGGTGATGCTGTCGCCCAGCACGAAGTCCGCCGCGTCGCCCGAAAGGCGCGTCGCAAAGAAGACCAGCGTGACGATCACCAGGAACGTTATCGCCATCCTCAGAAGGGTTCGGGCCGCGTAACCGAACATCACGGCGTCCCGACCAGGTGCCGCGAGGTGGGTTCGACCGACGCGCCCGGGCGGCGCAGGAGCACAAACTCGATCCCGGCAGCGTGGGCGGCCTCGCCATCGGTGGCAGAGGTGTCGCCGATGAACACGGCGCTGCTGGCGGGGAAGTCTGCCCGGCGCAACGCCTCGACGACAAGCGCGGGCTTGGGCTTGCCGAAGGTCTGGGCTCGCGCCGTGGGCACCGCGGCTGCGATCGCCGCCCAGATGGCACCGGTCTCGGGCACTGGCAGGCCCTGCGGGTCCGGGTGAGTGGGATCGGGATTGGTGAGGATCACCGGCGTTTCAGCGTGGACCAGCCGAACCGCCTGCGCCAGGTCGTCAAATCGCAGCCCGGTGTCGCGCGCTAGCACCATCACGTCAGGATTCACCCGGTCGAGCACCAGCCCGAGCACCCGCGCAAAGGCCAGCAACGGCGGCGCGGCGAAGAGCGCGATCCGCGCGTCCGGCCGGGTCCGTGCGAGCATGCGGAGCGTTTCGGCCCCCGCGAGCAGGATGCGCTCTGCCGGAAGCGGAAGACCCAGGCCGGCCAGCCGCCGCGAAAGTGTCTCTGGCGTGTCCGTCGAGTTGTTGGAGACCACCCACAGCCGATCGGCGCACCGGGCAAAGAGGTCCTCCACATGCGGGAGCGGCACGTCGCCCGACAGCAGGCATCCATCGAGGTCAGCCAGAATGCATGCTCTGTCCGGCCAGGGCCCAGAGAGGAACTCGTCAAGTCCGATCGGCTGTATCATGCCAAAGCCTTCCTTTCCGGGGCCGTACCCAGGTTGCGCCGAGCGCGGTGTCTGATTGTCTTGCCGGAACCGAGGGACGCGGGCGACGAAAGCACCTGTGGCCGTGGTCTGTGACCTGCGTGTTACAGACGAAGGTTAAGCCTGCGATTCATGAAGGAAGAAGTTCAACTGCCCCCGCGTCCTCTGACCTTGGCGCGCCTGCGCGCTCTTACTGCGGTCGCGGAAGAAGGGTCCTTTGCTGCCGCGGCACGCAGGCTTGGCCTGTCCCATTCGGCCGTCGCCCAGCAGGTGCGAGAGCTTCAGGCCGCTTACCAGGTCCACCTGTTCGACCGCGTGCAGGGCGCCCTGCAGCCGACGGCGCTCTGCGCTGAACTCTGCGACATAGGCGTCGGCATTCAGGAGGCCGAACGGGAAGCCGTCCGCCTGCTCGAGCGCCGCACCATGAGCGGCGGCTCGAAGCTTCGGGTGGGCCTGGGCAACTCCATGCCCGGCATCGCCATCATCGGCACGATGTTACAGCGCCACCCGACATTGAGCGTCACGGTGCAGACCGGATCGCATCGCGACATCATGGCCGCGCTGTTGCGCCGAGACGTGGACGTGGCGATGCTGCCCGACATTCCTGCGGACCGGCGCTTTCGCAGCGAGCCGGTCCTGACACAGGAGGTCGTCGCGATCGTAGCGGCGGCGAGTCCGCTCGCAGAACGATCAGAAGTTTCGCTGGCCGAACTGGCGAGCCAACCACTGATCTTCCGGTCACAAGGATCTTCGACCCAGCGGATGGTGGACCGCGCGCTCCTCAGGGCAGCGCTCGCGCCAGAGCCGCGCCTTGTCGCGGACACGCGCGATGCGGTTTACGAGGCGGTGGCGCTCGGGATCGGGGCGGGGTTCATGTGGAGGCACAGCACCTACAGATCCGACACGGTTCGGCGCATCCCCATTGCAGACATGCAATCCGCCGTAAGCGAAACCATCTTTTCGCTGGCCGACGACGCAACCCCTCTGATCAACCTGTTCTTCAGTGCCGCGCGAGAATACGTGTCTTTGACGTGAACATAGGTACGACGTCGGTCCAAGCCTCTCCGCCTCCTTGTGCAACGATCATTTCAGGTGTGCTCCGGAGCCGCCAACCTTGCGGGACAATAGCCGTAAGGTTGCGGCGAACCAACCGAGGGGCAAATCCCGTGAGCTTCACTGTCTTGACCGCCCTTCTGGGCTTCGCATTCGTCGCCACTGTCACGCCGGGTCCCAACAACCTGATGCTTCGATCGCTCTTGTCTGTGGCCATCGTGGCCGGCGCCTTCGCTGTCGTCTGCTTCCCGGCGATCTCCGTCTGGGCCTGGATCGGAACGGTAGTCCGGCAACACCTGTCGAACACGACCCGGCTCCGGGTCTTCAACTTCACCAAGGCCGCCCTGCTGGTGGCATCCCTCTACCCTGTCCTCGGTCTCGATGCTTGAGTGGAGGGCGGGCGCACCGGCGCCGCCTTCGGCGAAGGCGAGCCATCGGCGCAACACCGACGGTAGGACGCGCGGCCTGGCGTGATCCGTCCCCGTCGACGTCTGGGTGCATGACGCCCCGGATGCGGCGGCACACGGTCATGCTTCGACCAATGTGCCGTCCGGGTTCAGTTCCACCCAGCTATTGCGCTCTGCAGATGCATACATCGCCTTGATCAAGGCAACGTCGCGCAGACCCATGGCGCCCGGAGTCCGCGGCTCGAAATCCTCCAGGACCGCACGGGAGAGGTGGTCGATCTCGCCAGTGAATTGCGTCGCGGCCGTCTGCCCGACGGGAACGGTTCGGCTGCCGAGGTCTCCAATCTCTATCAGCTCGTTTCCGCTGTAGGATGTCGCCGGGTTCAGAAGGCCTGAACCTCGGGTGCCCAGCAGCTGGATGCGGTTCTCGTTCATGGTGTAGGAGGTGGCGAGATTTGCGAGCGCACCCGAGCCGAAGCCCATCTGCACCGTCAGCATGTCCTCGACCTCCTGAAACCGCACATCGTCCGGTGGGTTCTCGATCGTCGCGACAAGCCTCGTCGGCGTCTCTTCCAGGAAATAGAGCGCCCCGTTGAGCGCATAGATCCCGATATCCATCATGGATCCGCCTCCCGCCAGGTCGCGCAGGACGCGCCACTCGTCGCGCGGCCGCGACAGGTCGAGCGTACGCATCGTATGCCCCAGGAGCATCTTCACGTCGCCGAACTCGCCATCCCGTTTCATCTGGAGCGCACGCTGGTTGTGCGGCTCGAAATGGGCGCGATAGGCGATCATGAGCTTGCGATCCGCTGCCTCTGCGGCAGCGATCATGTCGCGGCATTCCTGAACCGTGTTCGCCATGGGCTTTTCGCACATCACGTGCTTGCCTGCTTCAAGGGCGCGGATGGTATATTCTGCGTGCAGCCCGTTCGGCAGGACGATGTAGACGATGTCGATGTTCTCGTCGTTCGCGATGTCGTCGAAGTTGTCGTAGCTGTAGATGCTCGCGTCCGGGACGCCGTAATTCTCGGCCACACGGGCAGCCTTATCGGCATTGCCCGAGACGAGGGCGGTGAGTTCGCAGGTCTGCGATCGGGTGATGGCGGGGATCACGTGGTTCAGAGCGAACGATCCCAAGCCGACCACAGCCCAGCCGAGCCGTTCCTCCGGCGGCAGGGGCATCTGCAATTCGGCTTCCGGGAATGGTCGGCCGGTCGCTTCATCCGGAATGCTGGGCAGGTTCTGCGGCTGGCCGTTTGCTGCATTGGCGGCAGTGAGACCCGCTACGGTCCCGCCGGCACCGGCAAGAAAGCCGCGGCGCGACAGAGGCGGTAGGCTGATGTTGTCTTGGGACATGGGACCACTCGTTACTTGAATGAATAGGCAACGAGCGATGCGCGGTCGTGTTCCGGGCCGCCTCTCTGAGCATTCAGAAGCGATCAAACCCGGAGGCGGCTGATTTGGCCAGAATGATTGCGCGCCACTCATCGTGAGGATCCGCGTGCTGCCAGTTGCGGAGAGAACCGGCTCTACCACTGGCTCGAAGAGGCGGCATGTCCACCGTGCCGACAGGTGCTTCCAAATGAACCAGCGGCTGCCTCATGAAGCTGACAGGGAGGAAGCGGGGCCGGTGGCCCCGCCGTTCAGTCGGCAGCTTCGAGCTCGACCTTGATCCAGCCGGGCTCGCGCTTGTCGAAGGCCTCGTAGGCCGAGATCGCGTCGGTCATGGGCTCCATCTGGGTGAGGATCTTGACCGGGTCGATCGCACCGGTCCGTACCAGCTCGACAAGGTAAGGGCCGTATTTGCGGTGCGGGCAGTTGCCCATCTTCATCGTCAGGTTCTTGTTCATCGCCTGCCCGATCGGGAAGTCGGTCATGTTGGGCGGATAGACCCCGATGATCGACAGCGTGCCAGCCTTGGCCAGCGCCTGGACGCCCCATTGCAGCGCCTGGCCCGGTGCATCGCCCGGCACCCAGAGATCGCCCTGAGGGTTCTGTTCGGGCGCGACCGTCCCGATCTGCTTCTCGAACGTCTCAGACTGTTCCTCGGCCTTTTCGGCTGCCGGACCATGATCGGCGTGCTGCGCATCGACGCCAACCGCATCGATCACACGGTCAACTCCGATGCCGCCGGTCAGCTTCACGATTGTCTCGACCGGATCCTCTTCATCGAAATTGATGCACTCAGCCCCCTGCCGCCGCGCCATGTCCAGACGGTCCGGCAGACGGTCAATCGCAATGACGCGGCTGGCCCCGAACAGCTTGGCCGAAGCGATGGCGGCCTGGCCGACGGGACCGCAGCCGAAGACGGCGACGGTGTCGCCCTCCTTGATCTCGGCCGCCTCGGCGCCGAAATGCCCCGTGGGAAAGATGTCCGAGATCATGATCGCCTGCTCGTCGGGCACTTCTTCAGGCAGCTTCACCAACCCAATGTGAGCGTAAGGGATCCGCGCCTTCTCGGCCTGCAGCCCGTGGAACGGACCGGTGGGCCCGGTTGCCGTGAGGATTGGCGTTGTCGCATTGCGAGTAGTAGCCCGCCCGACAGTAGGAGCAGTGGCCGCAAGCGATTGTGGACATCACCACGACCCGATCCCCCACCGAAAGGTTGCGCACCATCGGCCCCAGTTCCTCGACAACGCCGACTGCCTCGTGGCCGACGATCGTGCCTGGCTCCATGCCGGAGAAGGTGCCGCGCACCATGTGCAGATCTGTACCGCAGATCGCCGATGCGGTGATCCGGATTACCGCGTCGGTCGGCTCTTCGATCGTGGGATCGGGGACATCATCGAGGCGGATGTCGCCCACGCCATGAAACGACTGCCTTCATCGAAAAGCTCCTTTGATGTTCGGGACCGGCTCGACCGCCGCAAGTTCGTCGCCAACGTCACCTCCCGTTGTTGTTCCGGCCACGGCGAACACCTGAAGAAGACGAATCGCCTTGCCGCGCTGTCCTACGATGGCCTTGGCCGACATGCTGGCGCGGGACAAACGCGCTCGCGACTCGCGCCGCGCTACCACCATCGCGGGTTGACGACCTTGTCGTAAGACTGGCGGCAGCTCGCGACGCGAGCGGCTTTTCGGAACATCGGCGCAGAGCCGGTGTTCAGGTGTCGAAACGGCTCTCCTTTCGAAGGATATCCCGATGCCCGCAAAATCCAAAGCACAGCAGAAGGCCGCCGGTGCCGCCCTGTCCGCCAAGCGCGGCGAAACCAAGGTCAGCGATCTCGAAGGTCCCGCCCGCGACATGTACGACAGCATGAGCGAGGATCAGCTCGAGGATTTTGCCTCGAGCGACCGCAAGAGCAAGCCCGAACACGACAGCAACTCCTGAGGTCCCATGTCCATTGCAATCCGCATTCACGAGTTCGGCGCGTCGGACGTACTGCAATTCGACGACATTCCTACCCCGGAGCCCGGCCCCGGCGAACTGAGGATCCGCGTCCACGCGGCCAGTGTGAATCCTGTCGACTACAAGATCCGCCAGGGCGGCTATCCGATGGTCGGTGCCGATGACCTGCCGTTCACGATGGGGCGCGACGTCTCGGGCGTCGTGGACGCGGTCGGGGAAGGCGCAGAAAGCTTCGGGAAGGGCGCACTTGTTCACGCCATGATCAGCACGGGCGGTGGCTATGTCGAACATGCGATCGTGAATGCCGGCGATGCAGCCGCCGTGCCGGACGGACTCGGACATGAACAGGCCGCCGCAATTCCGCTTGCGGGGCTGACTGCCTGGCAGGCACTTGTCGATCACGGGCAACTCCGCAACGGCCAGCGCGTCCTGATCCATGGCGGTGCCGGCGGTGTCGGCCATTTCGCTATACAGATCGCCAAGGCCCGGGGCGCGTGGGTCGCCACCACCGCGGCGGCGGAGGACGTGTCGCTGTTGCACGAGCTCGGCGCCGACATGGTGATCGACTATCGCAACCAGCGCTTCGAGGATGAGATCGACGAGGTGGACCTCGTGGTCGACCTGATCGGAGGGGAAACGCAGGACCGGTCCTGGGCCGTGCTGAAATCCGGCGGCGCCATGGTCTCGACTCTTGAAGAGCCCTCGGAGGAGAAGGCGCGCGAGAAGAAGGCACGAACGGCCCGCTTCCTCGTCCAGCCGGACGGAATGCAGCTCGAGGAGATCGGCCGGCTGGTTCTCAAGGGACAGCTGCGGCCCGTGGTGAGCGAGACGCTGCCTCTCGAGCGCGCGGCCGAGGCGCAGGACAAGCTGGAGCAGGAGCATATCCAGGGCAAGATCGTCCTGACCTTTCCGTGAGTACCGGCGCTTCGAATCCCCCGGTCGTGCTGTTGCTCGGCAGTATCAAGGCTAATTTCCAGATGGGCATCGATAAGCGCCCTGACGTGAGCGAGACGCTCCTGGCACGGAATTTCGCGCGTTGGCGGCGGCAAGACGGCGAAAGTCACCTACTTGGCGCAAAAGCTCGGCCGGGAGGCGGTGCTGCTGTGGCGGGTCGGTGATGACGATCTGGCCGAGCAGACCCTCGCCTCCTTGCGACAGACGCCGATCAACCCTGACCCTGTCCCGCGCGTCGAAGATGCGGAAACGGCCATCTCCGTCATCACCGTTCCCCCGGATGGCAAGAAAGGGAACGTCTTGGCGTCAGGCGCGAACGAGGCCTGAACGAAGAACGCTACCGCCTCTCGACGAGGTGGTGAGCGCCGCGCGGGACGGCTGCATCCTTGTGCTGGATTGCGAGGTGCCGGAGTTCATTGCTCGCGCTGCGGCGCAAGCGCCGCTCCGCAGCGGGCTATGCCTACTTCTCGACCCGTCGCCGGCCGATCAGGTTTTGGACCAGCTCCTATCCTTGGTGGATGTGGTGGTGCCGGACGCGACCGAAGCCGAAACATCGACGGATATCGCCGTGGACGGTCCCGATGCGGCGATGCCGGGCTGGCATGGGCGGTATGAGACTCGTCCGGCCTGACCACGGTCCATAGGATTGCCACACAGTGACGGAGAGACATTCGATGCAATATCGCCCCCTCGGCAACAGCGGCCTCATGGTGTCCGACTTGATCCTCGGCACCATTCCCTTCGGCGGCGCCAACGGCTTCGAGAAGACCGGCCAAGTCGACGCGACGCAAGCCCGACGCTTGATCGACATTGCGTGCGAGGCCGGTGTCAACATGATCGACACCGCTGACCTATATTCCAAGGGCGTCGCCGAAGAAACCGTTGGCGAGGCATTGTCGCAGTCCAAGGGCGGGTGGCCAGAGGATCTTCTGATAACCTCCAAAGCCCGCTTTCCCGTCGGGGGCGGGCCAAACTCTGGCGGTGCCTCGCGCTATCACCTGATCCGCGCCTGCGAGGCGAGCCTGAAGCGCCTCGGAACCGATCACATCGACCTGTATTACCTGCACATGTGGGATGGCGTGACGCCGATCGAGGAATCTCTGGCCGCCATGGACACGCTGATCGAGCACGGAAAGGTGCGCTATTGCGGGCTGTCGAACTTCAACGGCTGGCAGAGCATGAAGGCCGTTGCCACGGCGGATGCGATTGGCACGCACCGCCCCGTAAGCCAGCAGATCTACTACACGCCTGAAAGCCGCGAAGCGGAATACGAGCTGATCCCCTTCGGCCGCGATCAGGGCCTCGCGACGTCGATCTGGAGCCCGCTCGGGCAAGGTCTGCTGACCGGGAAGCTCCGCCGCAATCAGCCTTTGGACGAGAACCACCGGCAGGGAACAGGCTGGCCTGAGCCATGGATCAACGACAAGGAGCGCCTCTACGACATCATCGACCTTCTGGTCGAGATCGGCGAGGCGCATGATGCCTCGGCCGCGCGGGTGACGCTGGCGTGGCTCTTGAGGCGCCCCGGGGTCGACAACCTCGTCATCGCCGCGCGCAACGAGGACCAGCTGAGGGACAACCTCGCGGCACCCGACCTTGCGCTCACTGACGACGAGATCGCGCGGATCGAAACAGCCACGCGTCCTGCGCCGATCTATCCCTACTGGCACCGCGCGATGAACGGCACGGACCGTCTGAGCCGGCCGACCGCGAATTGCTCGAAGCCATGCGCGAGACCATGGGCCTAAAATAGGTCTCCGATATTCTCCGCCCGATGTCCGCAGTAGAGATCTGGCTGCGGCACCGGCGGCTTGAGTGCTGCTGGATACCACCCGTGAATAGTGCCTGGGCCCGCGCCCCGCCGGGCAGGATCCGCAAGAATGTCGACGGCCATTACGCAAGTTGTTCGCGTCACCATTTGCGGAAAGGCCAGCCGTCTTGATCAGAGGCTCCGCCGCATCAGACCTACGGCACGGGACGTTTCTTCACGAAGAATTCCAGCGCGAAGCGCGTGCCGGGTTCAGTGCCCTGCCAATCCGAGCGCCCACCAATCTGGCGACCAAGGGTGTCGATCAGTTTCATCCCAAGGCTCTTGAGATCCGCCGCATCGAAATCCGGCGGCAGGCCCTGCCCCTCGTCGGAAACCGTCAGTCGAAGGTGGCCTGGCCCAGCGGCGGCTGATGCCTGTCACTCTTCCGTCGTGTCGCCCCCGTCCTGGTCATGCTCCAGTCGATCCAGACTCGCGCGGGCCTTCTCTTTGTCGGCATCCCCGGCACCTTCGGGAAGATCCGAGGAATCGTCCGGGAGACCTTCACCCGTCTGGGCTATGGTTGCATCTTTCGGCCGGGCATTCGGACCCGTCGACTTCTTGTCACTCACGACGCAAACTCCTCTCAGGACACTCGGCAAATTAACGGGCCGGAGCAGGTGGGGTTCCTCCCTCCCCTCGCCCGAGGCTCACCGCCCTACCGGCGGGGAAGTCCCGTCCTGCTCACCATCTCACCGCCAGCGAGCGCCGGCGCGACGTGCTTCAGGATCGCCTCGATGACATGGGCGTTGTAGTCAACTCCGAGCTGGTTCGGGACCGTCAGCAACAATGTATCCGCCTCGGCGATGGCCTCGTCCTCGGCCAGCTGTGTGACCAGCCTCTCGGGTTCGTCGGCATAGCTGCGGCCGAAAATCGCCCGCGTCTGCGCGTCGAGATAGCCTATCTGGTCCCGCCCTTGGTTTCCGCGCCCGAAATACGCCCGGTCCTGATCCGAGACGATCGCGAAGATGCTGCGGCTGACCGAAACCCTCGGCGTCCGCTGATGTCCCGCCTCTTTCCACGCCGCGCGGTAGCCCCGGATCTGTTTGGCCTGCTGAACGTGGAACGGCTCTCCCGTCTCGTCGTCCTTGAGCGTCGAGCTTTGCAGGTTCATGCCGAGCCGCGCTGCCTAAGTCGCCGTCGCGTTCGATCCCGCGCCCCACCAGATCCGGTCCCGCAGGCCCTCCGAGTGCGGCTCGACGCGCAGAAGTCCAGGCGGGTTCGGAAACATCGGGCTCGGGTTGGGCTGCGCGAACCCTTCCCCCGCAGTACGTCGAGGAATACCTCGGCATGCTGCCGACCCATCTCGGCATCGGTCATGCCCTCGGGCGGCTGATATCCGAAATGGCGCCAGCCATCGATCACCTGCTCGGGCGATCCCCGGCTGATGCCGATCTGAAGCCGGCCGCCGGAGATCAGGTCGGCCGCGCCTGCATCCTCGGTCATGTAGAGCGGGTTTTCGTAGCGCATGTCGATCACGGCAGTGCCGATCGCGGTGCGCTGCGTCCGCGCGCCGATCGCAGCCAGCAGCGGGAATGGCGAGGCAAGCTGCCGGGCGAAGTGATGCACCCGGAAATAGGCGCCGTCCGTCCCGAGTCCCTACGCAGCGACGGACAGGTCGATCGACTGCAAGAGCGCGTCTGTGAGACCCCCGAAGGGCTCCAGTGGCCGAAAGACAGAAATCCAATCTTCTTCATGCGTCGCCCCCCTCCGATCTGGCGCAAACCCCTATGCGAGGCTGCACAACGCTTCAACAAGGCGACCATAGCGTGCGGCGATCGACAGCAAAGGACCATGCTGCGCTGGTGAACAGCAGGTGTGGACCTTCAGCTGGCAGGTGGACCTGGAGGCAAAAGCGCAGAGCGGCGATCATCAGGAGCTTTGGCCCTGGCTGCGGGATGCCGGCATCGGCGGGAAATCCGGTCAGCGGCGACCAAGGCGCAGCGGCGCTTTAGTGAGCGCTGAAGCCACCGAACCGCCGCCCTCTGCCGCTCGTCAGTATGTCCAGTAAGCTTGCCTTATCGGACGTAGAAGCGACGGCCCCGAAAGACCGGTAGTGGCGTCACGCTCATCACCCGATCCGGCCGGAATCAGCCCTCTCGTCACGGAAATCTCCGCCCCATCGGTGGACTGGCCGTTTGCGGGGTCTCTAGGCGCGCATCGAGATGATCCGCGTGCCGCCCCCGATCGCCCCTCGCAGCGGCACGGTAGCGTCAGAACCGAACAGGCCGACGATGAACCTGTAGTCCAGAAATCAAGCAAGAGCATGAATGGCACGACAGCGATGGCTTGGAGAGCGTCAGTGGAGCAGACCGACATTGGTACTGGCTCTTCCGGAAGCGCTCCAAGCGAACGTCCAGAGCCGGGCCTCTCCAGATTGAAGAGACGTGAGCGGTCCCAATCAGGTCAATAAGGTCGCGCCGGGCATTGCGCCCGCCTTTCGGTCGAAGGTCATTACTGTCTCGCATCCCGCGGCCATGCTGATCACCTGGATCAGATGATCCGCAAAACCCGGGCCGCCCTTGCGGTAACGGTGGAGTGCGAGACCCACCTCGTCGGCGTCCTCGACTACGACCTCCGGCACCTCCAGTAGGGCCGACAGCGCCGCCGCAATTCGTTCGCGTGGGAAGCCGTAAGCCCGGTCAAGCACCCAGGCTGATTCCAGTATCACCTCGCGCGGCAGAAAGCCCGGCACGGCCTCCGTCAAGCGACCGAACAGGGCACGCGCGGCCCTTCCCTGCCCCGGGTCGTCATCCACGAGGAACCGGACCAGCACATTCGTGTCGATGCCGATCATGTGCCGGCAGAGGCTCTTATCGCTGCTTCCATCTCGTCTAGCGACACTGATCTATCCGTCTTCAACATGCCGCCGAGCTCGGACACAGGGCGCAGCTTGAGGATCCGCACCTCGCCGCCATCCAGCACCAAATACCGCAACCGGTCCCCCGGTGATACGCCAAGCGCCTGCCGCACACTGCGCGGCAAGGTCGTCTGCCCCTTTGCCGTTACACCCGATTCCTGCACTGCCTTACTCCATGCCCAAAGCCACTACTTACCTGCGAAAAGTAATGCCGAGCCTTGGTAAGCGTCAAGCGTCAGAGAAAGCGACGAATCCCCTACCCTTCCACGCCGGCGACCGCTATCGGCTTCCGCAAAACGTGCGCCGCTTTGGACATGCTGCTCCCGCTCAACGCCCTTCTGGAATTGCAGAGGCGAACTGTGCATCGATCTACAGCTACAGCTACAGCTACAGCTACAGCGGCCGCTCCGTCGAGTTGCCCTTTCCCTCGCCGTCACCACGTGGGGTGTCGGCATGAACAAGCGCTGTGACCTTCCGGGATGCCGGGCAGCAATCGCCGCCGAGCGCGACAGCCTGGCTCACGGCACAGTTGGGCGCGGTAGCGTCGGCCGCCCCGTGAAGGTGAGACCTTCCCCGCGGGGAAGGTCAGTCGAGCGTGTCGAGAAGCTTACGCACCGCCTGTTCCAGCTTGCGCCGGTCAACGGTAGAAAAGTCGCGATCCAGTTTCACCTCGAGGCGACCGGCAGCGGCGGTGCAGCGGGCGCGGCCTTCAGGCCGTTCGATCTGGAAGCTGGTTTTGGCCTTGCCCGCAGCAGATCTGGCCGCCTTAGGCTTTGCCGCCGCGGCATGGTCCCCCTGCCCTGAGAACCGGCGAAGAACGCCCAGTTCGTCTGCAGCGCTGCGACCGTCCCAGTCTTTCAGCTCGGCGGCGATAGCTGGCGCCAAGTTCTCCACCGAATCCATCCGTGCGACCAGCGCCACCCCCAGCGATCGAGGTATCTCACGCTTGTGCTTCAGCACCGGTCCCAGCCGGTCCACCAAGCGGATGAACGACCGGATATAGCTGCGCTTCTGATAGCCGGCGGACTTGAACAGCTCGGCCACTGCACGGTCGGGATCAGTTTCGGTCACGTTTGGATCGCCGGCATAATCCAGAGCGAGCTGCGCCATCTCGGCGAAGGAGACGTCCTTGCGCACGAGATTTTCGTCCACCATCCGGCGATACAGCGAATCGAGACTTTCGCCCGCCCCCCAGATCGCCGCCGGAATTCGGCCCCACCGTTCAGGCTCGCCCGTCTCGCCCAGCAACGCGTGATAGGCCGACAGTCGGCGATAACCTTGAACCAGCTCGAAGCGTCCGTTCGCTGCCTCTTCCACGCGGATCGGGTTCGAAAGCCCCAGCGACCGGATCGATTCTTTCAGCTCGTCCAGCTCGGGATCCTCACCCGGCTGCCGGTCGCGCACAAGCTTTGTTGTGTCGATCCTATCCAGCGGGATTAGATCGACAACCAGACCCAGCCGCTTGAGGCGCATATGCTCGTGTGCCAATGCGTCGTTCTCGGCGCGGATTCTCGTCTCGGCCTCCTGACGCTCACGCGCTGATTCTGCCGTCTCGCGGATTGCGGCCGCCATAGGGCCACGGCGCCGCTCCTGCTCGACCTTCCCCGCGGGGAAGGTCTTCTCCTCAGATGACGGATCCGAAACGGGCGCATCGCCTTCCGGCATCTCAATATCAAACATCCTGCGCTTCTTCGCCATGCATCGTCCTCGCTTACAAATCGTCCCAAACGCACTGTACGCAGCCGCGGAACTCCGAATAGGCCCGGTCGAAACTGGCGCGGGCGCGGCGCCAGGTTTCGCGCGTCATCTCGCGGTAATCGATCTCATAGACAGAGCTGAGAAAGCGCCCCGATTGCTCAACCGCGCGCGTCATCTCCACCGGGTGTTCCAGAACATGAGGCCCAAAGACTTTCTGGAAGGCTTCGAACATCGCGCGGTGCAGCTCATTGCCGGGCTCGTAGCGAGTCATCAGAAAACGGATGTCGCGGAACGCCTTGGGCAGCTCCATCTTCCCCGCGGGGAAGGTCCCGTCAAAGCCATGGCTAAGGTCCTCGAGCGCCTCTGCGAGCTGTCCGATGAAGGACGTGGTCGAGTCGTATTCCCAGTAGCCGGGTCCAGAAGGAATATAGAGCATGTCCGCCGCGAAGACGGCGTTCATCGACTGGTAGCCGATGGCTGGCGGGCAATCGAATATGATGAGGTCGTAATCGTCATCCGCCAGATCGTCGAGATAGCGGGACACTGCGGCGAAAAACGACCATTCGGGATTAAGATGCCGGTACTGGGCGGAAGCGAATTCAACGAAAGCGGCGTTGGCGCAGGACGGCACAATGTCGATCGTAGACCATGCGGTCGACTTGATGAAATCGGCGTGGCGCAAATCGTCGAGTCCCATGTCGCGGATCGACTGCGGGATGCGTCGCTGGGGCAGGGCGCTGCCGCTGGCGGCAGCCGACGCGCCGGCGTTCATACGGTCGGTTTCACGGATCAGGTCGCGGGCCATTATGCCCCAGACCGTATAATCCTCGGCCACGTCCGTCAGCCCCATCGAATGCGACAGGGTTGCCTGTGGATCGAAATCTACGCAAAGTACCCGGTACCCGTCGAGCGCAGCGGCATGAGCCAAGTGCAGCGCGACCGTCGATTTCCCCGCACCGCCTTTAAAATTCGCGACGGCCGCGCGGACAGCTCTTTTCCCCGAGGGGCGCGGCGGCATCAGTGACTTCCGATTGATCTTCATGCGGCGACGCAGCTCGTTGATCTCCTCTAGACTGAACCATCGCTGCCGCCCGTCTGGCTCGACCTCGCCGCCAGGAAGGCTGGGATCGGCCGCCAGCCGGCCGCGGAAGGTGGACTGGTTAATGCCGAAGATCAGCTCGGACACCTCCCATGACGAGAAGCGCCTTAGCCGCTTCGCGTTCTCAGGCGAGAAGGTCTGCTGTCTGATCCAGCCCTGCATCTTGAGCGACTGTGCCTGCAGCCGCGCGAGGTCTTCGTGGGTGTACATGCCTGCCCCTGATTCTTCCCAACGCTAATTCCGTTGCCTTTGCGAATTACGCCGAATTTGGCGTTCGCGTAAAGACCGTCTAACGTTAAGGTTCGCTCTTCCCCGCGGGGAAGGTTTGCCAGCAGGGCAGGGCGAGGGAACACGAATCGCAGCCCAACCCGCCCCGCCGGTAGATCTGCTAGGTGCGTCGGATAACTGAGGGACACCTAGGGCCAAGGCGAGACGTATCGGGGGACAAAACTGCCTCTAAGAGGGGACACCGAGTATGTCCCCCTTCACCATTATCACCATCTCATTACATTCAATAGGTTCAGGTTCGACATCGCCTGAGACTCTGCGCTTGACAGAATCGGAGCATCGGACGCAAATGCAGAGGCGCTGGTAAAGAACGTTGCCTTAACGTGGCTTTGATCAGGAAGAGGCCGCCAAACGGCCCGGCAGCACGAGGCGAAACCGCAGCAAGCGGGGCAGGAGATGGACATGCAGGTCGCACGGCCGGCGGGGGCCGGGGCAGGGTCTCGTAAATACGACATATTGTCTGCGCTCATGGTATTTGCACTGGGGCAGGACAAAACGAAGCAACGGCAGGTCCTGCGGCTTATGACGCTCGTCACGACGCGGTACAACTGGCAACGCGACGAGCTTTCTATGGGCCAGGACGAGATCGCTCGCCTCTGGTCCGTTGACCCGCGGACTGTAAAGCGCGAGATGGCAAAGTTCCGCACGATGGGGTGGCTGGTCACAAAGCGGCAGGGCGCGCGAGGACGGGTCAGCCTCTACGGCTTGGACCTCGACCGGATGATGGCGGACACGCGGCCAGACTGGACGAAGATTGGCCCGGATTTTGTGGCGCGGATGGCGCCCGGTGAAAGCGGCGCGCCGGTCGTGAAGACCAACGTCGTGCCCCTGCGTCCGATCGCAGAACCGGCTGCGGACGGCACGACCTGGAGCGCGGCGCAAGAGATCCTGCACGGACAAGGCGCGGCTGAATATGGCGCTTGGCTCCACGTGTTAACCGAGCTGGATTGTGGGGCAGGGCGGATGGTTCTGTCCGCTCCGTCCCGGTTTCACGCGACCTACGTCGAAACCCACCTGCTGGCGCGCGTTCTGGCGGCCGTCCGGTCGATCGATCCGTCCATTTCGTCAGTGCGGCTCGAGGTTTGACACGTAGAATGGCAGGATGTTCGCGATCAGGAACCTGCGCCGCGTAGTGCTTTGATTGACGAACCCACCATCACAAACGACGGCTTGGGGCGTGGATTGTGCGGCGTGGCACTCCGATCTTGCAACCTTACAGGACATAATTGCAGGCAGAAGAGGTCGGCGGTTGAAGCGGTTCGATTTCCCTCCAACCGCCGACATCCTCGGAAATGACGAGTTCGCCGCGATCGACGAGCGGCACTTCCGCATGAGTTCGAAATACCGCCGGGTACAGAGCAACCTAGTGTGCGCAAGCCGGCCGTTCTTATCGCCCGGCGCTTCGACGATCTGCGCACCCCGATCAAGCGGAACGCAGTTTTGGTCGTCCGCGAGACCCGGCTTGGCGCGGAAAACGTCCCGCGACAGCGGAAGTGGCACTCCTCCGCCGCGCGGGCCGCAGATGTCCTGCCGTGCTACCAGCGCTGGTGGACGTGGGGAGCGATGTCGCGCTCATAGATCTCGCGGATTTCGCGCATTTGCTCATCGGCAAGAGGGGGCAGGGCGCTCGCAGCGGCATTGGCGCGGGCCTGCTGCGGCGACTTGGCGCCGGGGATCGCCACGGTCACACCGTCTTGCATCAGGATCCACCGCAGGGCCATCTGCGCCATCGGCACGTCGGGGGAAAGCACCTCGCGCAGGGCCTCGACCGCGTCGAGGGCCACGTCGAAGGGTACGCCGGCGAAGGTCTCGCCCACATCGAACGCCTCGCCCTGGCGGTTGAAGTTCCGATGATCCTCGGGATCGAAGGTGCTCTCGCGGGACATCTTGCCGGTGAGAAGCCCGCTCGCCAGGGGGACGCGCGCGATCACCGCGACGCCGGCGCGCTTCGCTTCGGCGAGGAACAGGTCCTGAGGGCGCTGGCGGAACATGTTGTAGATGATCTGCACAGAGGCGAGGTTGGGGTAGGCCAGTGCCTTGAGACCCTCTTCCACCTTTTCCACGGAAACGCCGTAATGTTGGATGCGGCCGTCCTCGACCATGCGCTCGAGGGCGTCGAACACCTCGGGAGTGTAGAAGACTTCGGTGGGCGGGCAGTGCAGCTGGACGAGGTCGAGCCTGTCCATGCGCAGGTTCTTCAGGCTGCGGTCGACGAAGCCCTCCATGGCGTCGGCCGTGTAGCCCCCGGCGACATGCGGCGAGAGGCGCCGGCCGAGCTTGGTGGCCACGACGGGGCGTGGACCGTCGCGGGCCGCCAGCACCTCACCGATGATCCTCTCGGACCGGCCGTCGCCGTAGACGTCGGCAGTGTCGATGAAGCTCACGCCCTGGTCGAGAGCGGCCTCCAGTGCGGCGTGCGCGTCCTCTTCGGAGACGTCGCCCCAGGTCCCGCCGATGGCCCAGGCGCCGAAGCCGATCTCCGACACTGTCCAGCCCGTTGATCCGAAGTCGCGTGTGGCAATCATGATCTCTCCGTCAGATACCGCGGGCAAGGCGCCCGACAACGTGGGACCTGTGGGAAGGACGACGTTTGGCAAGGCAGGGATCGGCTCGGGCGGTATCGGGGTGGATAGCACCATGCGCACCCGTGCCAAGGCTTCACGGACCGGATGCCGCGGTACAGTCGCTCGGCGGTCTTTCGGTCCGCCGCGCAAGACATCCGTCCTCAACACTCGCTGCAGAAGCGCCCAATCGGCTTGGCAGCCGGATCGGCTTTAGGGCTTTTCAGCCGCACCGGCCTGGGGTTCTGGCGTGGCTTTGTCGGAGTCAGCCGAGGATCCGGTCTCACCTGCACCGGAAGATTCTCCAGCGTCGGTCGCTGAGGCTGTCTCGGCGGGCGTGGCATCCGGCGCTTTTTGTGCGGCCTCATCCTGCTTGGAAGCCGGATTCTGCGGGCTCTCCTTAACCGTTTCCTCCTTCGCAGCTGCGACAACCTGATCCGCTGCCGTGGCCTCTACAGGTGTATTTTCCTCGGAGCTGCCGGTCGATTTCCGAGGACGCCCGGGCTTCCGCTTGGGCGGTGCGGCAGGCTCAGTTTCCTCTGTTGTCTTTGCAGCGGCCGCCTTCCGAGGACGGCCGGGCTTGCGGGCCGCTGTGTCGGAGGTGTTTACAGCTTCGGCTTTCCTGGGCCGGCCAGGTTTGCGCTTGGCAGGCGCCGTCTCGTCCGGGGAAGCTGTAACGGAATTGGATGAGGACAGGGTCTTGGCACCCCCGGCCGTCGGATCAGCGGTTCCGGCAGCAGAGCGCTGAACGGCGTCCGGCCATGAGCGTGCGAAGGCCTGAGTATAAGCCATCGATACGCGCATCGGAAGTGACGCGAGGACGATTGCGTTTCGGAAGATATCGGTCTGTGACAAGGATGGGCCTCCTGAGCTTGGAACGGTCGCGACTGGAACTATGGCGACTTGATCGCTGCACTGCAGAAAATATGGTTGCCACAACGCGACATCAACAGGGGGAGGGGGATCATCTTCCATGAACAAGCTTGCAGTCGTCACCGGCGGGAACACCGGCATTGGTCGCGCCATCTCCCTCGCGTTTGCCAGGGCAGGATACGCTGTCGCGTTCTCGTGGCGTTCAGCGCCAGAGATGGCCACCAGCCTCGTCGATGAGATCGAACTCAGCGGAGGGCGCGCACACGCGATCGAATGCGACGTCGGTATCGAAGACGACGTAATCAACTTCTTTGAGGCGGTCCTCGATCGATTCGGGCAAGCGCCGGATGTCCTCGTCAACAACGCCGGTATCCAAACCTGTGCACCGCTCCTCGAACTGACCGCGGACGATTGGGAGCAAGTTATTCGTACGAACCTGACAGGCACCTTTCTCAACACTAGGGAAGCAGGGCGCAGGATGGTTGCGGATTGCAAAGCTGGTTCGATCATCAACATCGGTTCTGGCTGCAACAAGCATGCATTCCCGAAGCTGGTCGACTACACGGCTTCCAAGGGTGGAATCGAACAGTTCACGAAGGTCGCCGCAGTCGAACTGGGACCACTTGGCATCCGCGTCAACTGCGTAGCGCCCGGCGCCATCATCAACGACCGCACGAAGAGGGAAGCAGCGGACTACGAGGGTTCCTGGTCGCGCATCACCCCGCTGCGCCGCATCGGAACCATTGAAGATATAGTCGGTCCGGTCCTGTTCTTCGCCGGCGAGGCCTCGAGGTTCGTCACTGGCCAGACGCTGTGGGTTGATGGCGGAGTGTTCACTCAAGCAAATTGGCCACAGGGAGACTGAGGCTCCAGCGGGAATGGCAGCGGTTCGGCTGAAGGCGAAGACGTCGAACGCGATCCCGCTACAACAGAGGGGGGCTCATCACCAGCACGGTCAGCATGCGAAGGGGACGTCGCCTGCTGGCATGATCGCGCTGCCAGCTTCAGGCAAGAGAGGATGCGCAGGCCACAGGTCGTAGCAGAGCGGATAGAGCGCGCGGCTCGACCTCTACGTTCGCCATGGATATCGACATACCAGTCCCGCTTCAGGACCATCAGGATCAGAGTAGGTCTATGCCCGCACCTAGAAACCTCTTCAAGGAACACCTGTTCGCGGGCAAGACGCAGATAGGCCTCTGGATCTCGCTTGGTCATCCGTCGGTTGCCGAGTTGGCCACCGGTTGCGGATACGACTGGCTTGTGATCGATGGCGAACATGGGCCAAACGGATTGCGCGATGTTCTCGCCCAACTCCGCGCAGTGGGGCAGGGCGCGCATCCCGTGGTCCGTACCCGCGACGACGATCGCGCGATCATCAAGCAGATGCTGGACATCGGCACACAGACCCTGCTGATCCCGATGATCGAGAGCGGCGACCAGGCGCGGGAGGCGGTGCGTTCGGTGCTTTATCCACCCGAAGGGGCTCGGGGCGTCGGGGCGATGCTCGCCCGGGCATCGGGCTACGGCTCGGTTCCGGACTACCTGACCACAGCGGATGATCAGATCTGCCTACTCCTGCAGGTTGAAAATCGCACCGGCCTTGCAGCGCTGGACGACATCCTTTCCATCCCACGCGTGGACGGCATCTTCATCGGCCCCGCCGACCTCGCCGCCGACATGGGGCATCTGGGAAACCCCGCGGCTGAAGAGGTCCAGATCGCCGTGGAGGACGCGTTGTCCCGCATCCGGGCTGCTGGCAAGGCCGCAGGCATTCTCTCTGCAGATCGGAGTCTGACAGCAGGATATGTTGAGAAAGGCATTGAGTTCGTGGCCGTTGGTTCGGATGTCGGGGTCCTTCGGGGAGCACTGGATAGCCTACGCAGATCTTTCCCTTGAACCATGCGCCATTGGTCGAGCGGGTCGGCCCCCAAGAGGCGGCGCCTGCACCACAGAGAGCGCTCTGACCAAGCAGCATTGTACTGCAGCCTTGCTGGCAGCCGATCATTACGTAAATCTGCTGCGATGAAGATCGCACCACCCGATGGTACACGCCACTACTTACAACGCGACTAGCATCTGTGCTCGCTTCCTCTCTGCATCAAATGTCGCCAGCCAAGCCACATCATCGCCCGAAAGCGTGTCGATCAGACCTTCTTCCAGTGCCTTGGCAAGAAGATCGTGCCACTTCAGCCCGGATTTGCGAGCCTTTTCCATGATCTCCGGCTTATAGGCATGGCACCTGATACTGTAGCCGGCGTCCTTCAGTCGGCGGGCGTCGTCCATGTCGAATACGGCCAGATCTATGCACATCTGGTCAAGGTTCGCCGAGCGCATCACCGCAAGCGGATCGCCATAGCGTTCATGAACGATACCACCCGTCTTGATGCCGGGATTGGCCGCTTTCAATTCCTTCAGGTACGCGTGGTCGAAGGAGATCAGCATGACGCGCTCCGTGTCCTTTGGGTCCTGCAGAGTTCGCCTCAGCGCCTCGGTATAGCCGTCAAGGCCGCGCTTCTCCTTGACCTCGATCTCCAAGCCCATGTCCAGCGGGCGCGTCTCCTCCAGCGTTCGGACAAGGCTGGGAACGCGTTCCCCCGCAAAATCGGGGCCGAACCACGACCCTGCATCGAGTTCAGCGATGTCAGCCATGTCCACGTCATTCACTGCGCCCGTCCCGTTGGTCGTGCGGTCGAGCAGCAGGTCGTGCAGCACAGCGATCTCGCCGTCGCGCGTCTGAACAATATCGACCTCGCAGGTGGTGGCGCCATGATCATGTGCGGCGCGAAAGGCCGCCTCCAACGCCGCCCACCTGGCCAGGCTGCTGAAGCGGAGCGAGTATCCCGGCACGTCCGGATGAGGCTACCTGCCCTCGGAGCGTCGCCGCCCTATATCCCCGTTGGGAGCCAAGCATGAAGAGCTACGACCTGCAGAGGCAAGAGCGATACGGCGCTGAGACGACGGACTACACGCTCATGCTCATCACGGACGAGGACAAGGCCTCACAGGTGACGCTCGAGGACGGCGAGACGTACTTCATGGCGCATCTGCGCTACTGCCGAGTGTCCAGGCAAGGAGGGCGTTACAGCTTCCAGCCTGTCCCGGAAGCGGAAGGCGGCGAAGAACATGTCTACTCGAAATTCGGGGAGGTGGACCAGGACACCTTTCGCGGCGGCGAGTTCTCCGAGCTCGTAAAATGGGGCCGTCATATGATGGTCTTCGACGACCGGACGGGGATCATCGGAGAAATTCGCGGGCGCGATCATACAATCATCCCGCGGCAGATCCTGATGACGGGTTCGGGGGACGAGGCCCAGAAGGGCTTCAAGTGCGAGTGGGCGACGCTCAAGGGCAACGACCTGATAGTCGGTTCACACGGCAAGGTGCGCCACGAGGAATGGGTCAAGCGCATCGACTCGGACGGCTACCGCGTCACGAGCGAAGACTGGGGCCCGATCTATCAACGCATGCGGGACGCTTTGGGCGTCGGGGAAGATGGCTACGTCGTGCATGAGAGCGCCGAGTGGCACCCCTATCGCCAACGGTGGTATTTCTTTCCCCGCAAGGTCTCCCACGAGCCCTTTCATGAGCCTCTGGATGAACGGGAGAAGGGCAACAACCTGCTGATTGAGGCCGACGAGGAGTTCCGGCAGATCGAGACACGACCGGTCGGCCCACGAACGCCCGAGCGCGGTCCCTCTTCCTTCAAGCTCCTCCCCGGTCACCCGACGGAGTTCGTGTACATGAAGTCCGTGGAAATTGGCAGCCGTACCGAGAGCTGGATAGGGGCGGCGTCATTCGACGGCACACTCCTGGCGGACGAGACAAAGATCGGGGACTTCAAGTGCGAAGGGATCGAGATAACCTGATCGCGCTGAGCACAGCTGCCAGCTGCAATCCGAGCCGACCCGGCTGCTCGCCTCTCAGTCCCTCCGGATGATGGTTACCGATCCGCTCCTGCCTCGGCGAGCTTAAAACCTCCCTGGACAAGTGCCATCATTAGTCGTGACCTGATATCGTGACGGGCTTCATCGTGGCGAACATGACGGTGATAAACCTGCCGGACGAGATTCACGACCGCCTCCGCGCTCAGGCCAAATCCAACCGGCGGAGCCTGGAAGCCGAGGTGCGCTCGATCCTCATGCAGTCGGCGATCGCGTCCAGCGACGGCGGCTTCGGCCACCGCATCCGCGAGCGCTACGGCCGATACCTGGGCAACGACCTGACGGTGGAACGTGATCAAACGGAAAGCCAGCCGAGCCTCTTCGATTGATCATCCTCGACACGAGCGTGGTCTCGGAGACGCAGAAAAAAGCACCCGACGATGCGGTGATGAGCTGGCTCGACGCGCAGGACCCTACGAACCCCTCTATCTCAGCACGATTACAGCGGCGGAGCTGGTCTTCGGTGTCCAGTCTATGCCGGAAGGGCGACAACGCGACGGCCTCACGGAAGCGGTCACGGCCATCATCGAGGAGGACTTCGCCGAACGGATTCTGCCGTTCGATAAAGCAGCGGCATGGATTTATGGCAAGCGGATCGCAGCCGCACGCAGGCGCGGCTACACGATCTCGATGGCCGATGGACAGATCGCCTCGATCGCGCCCTCACGACCGGGCGCGCTGGTGGCCACGCGCGATCAGACCCCGTTCAAAGCGCTTGGGGCAGCCGTCCTCGATCCCTGGGCGCTCGGCGGACCGGGACGCCGATAAGTAACTATTGCTCATCCAAGGAAGCTCTTGTCTTAAAGTTGACCTCCCCCGCTCCTTCATGTCCGAAAGGGGATGGGTGGGCGACCCGAGCGGGTCCGCCGAACTGATCGCATACTCTCTTGGTCGCTTCATAATTGATCTGGGAAAGCCCGTCCGTTCGTCCTTTTATCCTGCAGGCATTCTTGGGAAGGCGAAGCCCGTGACCCGATCAGAACTCGGAAAGCGCCTGACGGATGACAATCCAGATCCGCCTGCCGCGACTGCGAGGCGCATCGTCGACGCCATTATTTCGAAGATGATCGACGGGCGGGCCGAGGGACGGCGGATCCAACTGCGCGGCTTCGGCGCCTTCTGAGTGAAGCAACTTGCGCCTCGGGAGGCCGCGAACAAGCAGAACTCGACGCCGAAGGAGGACTGGGACGTCGCACAGATCGGTCAGGCCGATGCGCCCCGCGCGGTTCGTGAGTATCTCGACACGCTGCATGAGACCGCTTTCGGGGTCGCCAGCGAGGTCCAGCCCAAGTTCACGTCGCATTCCGACCCGGCCAGCCAATGGACGGCGGCGCGTAAAGGTCCGGCATTCTTCAGCTATTCCGACAACTACCTGATCGACACGGATCACGGCGTGATCGTGGACGTCGAGGCGACAAGGTCGATCCGGCAGGCCGAGGTCGGCTCGACCAAGACCATGCTGGATCGGGTGAAGATCAGGTTCGGCCTGCATCCCGAGCGCCTGATCGCCGACACCGCGTATGGCATTGGGCCGATGCTGGGCTGGCTGGTCGACCGAAAGATCGCACCGCACATTCCGGTCTTCGACAAGTCCGGCCGCAGCGATGGCACCTGGAGCCGGGCGGACTTCCCGTGGGACGCCGAGAACGACCAATACGTCTGCCCCGAGGGCCAGACACTGAAGCAGTTCCGCCGGAACTATTCCGACCCGAACCGGGGGCCGACCAGCGAGGGTCGGGCAAAATATCGCGCCCTGAAACTGACCTGCCGGGGCTGGCCATCGAAGCAGCGATGCTGCCCGAACGCCGATGCCAGATCCATCACCCGCGAGGAACACGAAGACGCCCGCCAGGTTGCCCGCGGCGGTCTCAATGAAGCTTCGGAAGAAGGTCGAGATGCTGTTCGCGCACCTCAAGCGCATCCTCGGTCTCGGAAGGCTTCGACTACGGGGACCGTGCGGCGCGAACGACGAATTCCTCCTCGCAGCCACGGCCCAGAACCTCAGGAAACTGGCGAAGATCCTTCCCGCACCGCAGCAAACGCGAAAAGCCTGAGAGGAAAGGCACGCGCGCTTATCTCGAGCGCCAGATTTCTGCGCTCGCGAACTGGTGTTTTTCCACAGAATCGGCGGAGAGCGGACATCCGCTGTGCCAGCACAACTTCCAAAAACGACGACCCTTTATCGACCAATCCCTGTTGGCGGCTGAGCGGGATCAGAGTCCAGCAGCCTTGCACAGGGCGTCGCTGATCCGGCTCTGCCAGCCAGCTCCTTGCGCCCTGAACGCGGCGATGACGTCTGGGTCAGGCGGATCTTCGTAGACACTTTGGTCACGTCCGCCTTTGGTCGCCCACGCTGAACGGTCGCCTTGGCAAACTTGTCGGCCCAGTAGGGCGCTGAAAGGTCCGGGGCGTCGTCGTCAGAAGCGGCCTGCGTAAGCTCTTTGTTCTTGCTCATTGACTTTCCTCAAGGTGATGATGCGGCGTGCCGCGTTGCGTCCAGACCAGGGCCGTCATGCGGGCTTCCAGAAAGCCGATCGTGATCTGGAGCGTCCCGCCACAGTCCTGGCGATCGTCCTCGACCGTCAGGGTGAATTCACGATAGCGTTGACGAGCGTGAGTCAGCCGGAACCGTGCGCCCGCTGGTTGAACCCACGCACGCGCAACTCGCCGACGGTAACCAGAAAAGCGCCCTCTCGAAGATCATCGCATGATCTCCTACCAGTTTCGCCCTCGATAAGAAAATCCGCAGGATGGTGACGCGCTCTTCGCTGACGGAAAACGCTACCGTCACGCGGCGCTCAAATCCCGCGACGCGCATGCCTGGCCGTATATCATCACGGCGCGTGCCCCGCTCGGCGGCCTGCGTGAACCGAAACAGTAGGTTTCGAACCGTTCGATGTAAGACAGCGCGGTGGCCGGGGACGCAGTGGTGGCGATCCAGTCATAGAGCGCGAACAGATCGTCTCTGGCTTCCGGTGCAAAGATGACTTGGTATCGCTTCAAGAACCCTTCGGCCGGTGTTTTGCATGGCGTTCACGCAGCTCGGCGAACACCTGGGACGCCGGAATGCCCCGATCAGGCCCGGCCTGCATGGCATCATATACGGGGGCAACCTCCTCGCGTAGCCAGCGGTCAACGGCGGCCTCCCGTTCCTGAAGCGCACGCAGTCCGGCCCGCACAACCTCACTGGCAGACGCGAAGGCACCCGACGCGACCATCTGGTCGATATAGGCGCCATGTTCCTCGGGAAGACTAACGGTTCGTTTCGAGATGGACATGGGCTTCCCTTGGATAACAGTATGAATGTATCATACCCCGCAACGCGAATAAAGCCTCAGTCCTTGGTTCCATCAGTGGCTCCTTCCTCCATGTGCGATAGGGGATTATTCAGCGGGCGGGCTCACGGCTGCTCCCTACTTCAATCCCCGTTGGCCGGAACTCGTCTCAGCAGACTGGTACGACTAAATTATCAGTGCTTGGGCACTGTGCGTTACAGTTTTGGCTCACATGCCGGGCCGGTAGGATGTACTGTGAACAACTCTTGCGGGCGGCCAGTCCGGCCGCGACGTCAGCCCAGAAACAGTGAATTATGGCCCTCGAACAGCGCACCCTCTCTCGACCGGCGCACAATCCGCGGGCATTTCGACACATCGCCCGATCACGCATTCTTGCGAGGCGGGGGCATAATCTTGCCGGACCCTTAGGCTCTCCAAGGGGTTATTCGGAAATGCTGATCAAGGAGACCATATGACCGTCGCGATTTTGAAACTTCTGGCTTTGCCAGCCGTTGTCAGCGTGCTTGCCCTTCCGGTTTCTGCCGCCGCTCAAGTCACGCCTTACATGCAAGCTGTCGCCGTCGCAGCGGCCGGGGACGACGCACTTTCGACCTTCTACCGCGACGCCGAGTATGAGGCGCTCTGGACCGACGCCGATTCGGATGACCGCGCACGGCGCGAGGCCCTGCTGACTGCGGTGTCGAAGGCCGAGTTGCATGGTCTTCCCGTGGATCGCTACGATGCTGAGCGGCTTCGTACGATGATGAGCAACGCCACTGATGCGCGGGCGCGTGGCAATCTGGAGGTTGAGCTGTCGCGCATCTTCCTGCGCTTCGCCTCGGACATTTCAACGGGAATCCTTAAGCCAAACAAGGTGGTCCCGCATATCAAGCGGACCCCGCTTGAGAACAACCGGCTGGACCTACTGCGTGGTTTGGCCTCGGAGCGGCCGGGTACCTTCATGGAAGGCCTGGCACCAGAAAGCCCGGAATATGCGCGCCTCATGCGCGAGCGGCTTCGTCTGGTCGACGTCATGCAGACCGACGCTTGGGGCGCGCCGGTTGAGGCCGCGCGCCTCGAAGAAGGCGCGAGCGGCCCCGATGTAGTGAGCTTGCGCGACCGGCTCGCGGCCATGGGCTATCTCGGCCGGTCTGTCACGCGGACGTTCGACGCCTCTGTGCGCGAAGCGGTGGAACGCTTTCAGGCCGATCACGGCCTGAAGATCGACGGCGTCGTCGGCGGTAGGACACTCGAGGAGCTTAACGCATCTCCCGAGGAGCGTCTGGGGTCGATCCTCGTCGCGATGGAGCGCGAGCGCTGGATGAACCGCGACCGGGGCGACCGGCATATCTGGGTGAATCTTGCTGATTTCCGGACCAAGATCATCGTCGATGGCGAGGTCTATTTTGAAACCAAGTCGATCATTGGCAAGGCCGTGCCTGATCGCGAAACTCCGGAATTCTCGGACAGCATGACCCACATGGTGATCAATCCGTACTGGTATGTGCCGCGTTCGATCACAGTGAAGGAGTATCTGCCGGATATGCGCCGAGATCCTTACGCTCACAGCCAGTTGCAGGTGATCAACTCGAAGGGACAGGTCGTGGATCGCGGGCGCGGGTTCTCGCAGTTCTCCGCCAGCAGCTTTCCCTATTCCATGCGCCAGGAACCGGGGCCGGAGAACGCGCTTGGTTTGGTGAAGTTCATGTTCCCCAACAAGGACGCCATCTACTTGCACGACACTCCCGCGCAAAGCTTGTTTGAGGAGAATGTCCGCGCCTTCAGCCATGGCTGCATACGTCTGGACGATCCTTACAAGTTCGGGCAGGCGCTCCTGACGTTGGACGGCGTCGCAGACCCGGCCGACACCTTCAACAGACACCTGAACTCAGGAGAAAATACACGCGTCGACCTGAACCAGCCGCTGCCGGTTCACCTCGTCTACCGGACCGCAATGTCGAAACGGAGCGGCGGGATGGAGTACCGCGACGACGTCTACGGCCGCGACGTGCGCATCCTTGACGCGCTTGTCTCCGAGGGCGTGCAGATACCTCGGTCGGAATTGCGGGTGGCCTCCGCCGCTGACTAAAGCTACGTTCGCTCCTGCGACAGCAGAGGCGACATGATTTTCGGAAGCGGTATCGCGGCTGCGCTGTCAGCCCGCCTTGTGGGGAGGGGTGCCGCTTCCACGTCTGGCACCATTGAACCCGCCGGACGGGGAAGTGACTTGTTCGGAGGCTTGATGCGAGCGATCGGAAATAGTCCTGGTTGGCCGACTAACCGCCGCGGTCTTTATCGAGCTTCGGGGTGGGAGCATGGGACTCGAAAAGCGAGACGCCCGGCCTCTGGTTTGCTGATTGTCGGCCCGAATATCTGATGTCGGCGATCTCCGAAGTTGCACGTCCCGCTGGGGCTGAGGGTCGAACCGGATCTGCCTCGACCGCGCGCTATGTCTTCGTCGATGTATGGCGCGGCTTGGCCATCATCGGTGTCGTCATCTACCACCTCGGCTGGGACCTGAACTTCTTCGGGTTCATTCCGGCGTCTCTCATGTTCAGCGGGCCGGTCACGGTCTTCGCTCGTGCCTTGGCTGGTTCGTTCATGTTTTTGGCTGGCGTAAGCCTTGTCCTGGCCCACATCCGCCAAGCCCGGTGGGAAAAGTTTATCTGGCGTCTCGCCAAGCTCGTCGCGGCCGCGGTCGCAATCTCGGTCGTCACGTACTTTCTGTTTCCGCAAGGCTTCATCTACTTTGGTGTCCTGCACGCCATCGCGTTGGCATCGGTGCTCGGACTGGCTTTTCTGCGCCTTCCGGTCGGCGCGGTTGCCCTTGCGTCGCTTGCGATACTTGTCGCACCACTGCTTTTCGAGACTCCGGCCTTTGATGTTCGAATCTTGGCTTGGATTGGCTTCGCCTCCGACCCGCCGCTGGCAAATGATTTCGTTCCGGTCTTCCCGTGGTTCGGCGTGACGCTGGCGGGCATCGTTTGCGCGCGGATCTACCTGTCCCGGCGGCAGCTACGTGACGCAAGGCCGCCCGCGGCCAGAGGAGCCATTGTCCGGGGGCTGACATGGGTGGGCCAGCGGACGCTGCCCATTTACCTGCTTCACCAGCCGATTCTTTTCGCCGGCTTCGTCGCATTCACCCGTCTCGCGGCACCATAGCAGTAGAGGCCGCTGGAGATCTCCTCCCGATCAGGGATGCCTCGCACAACGCAAACGGACGGCTCCTTGTCACATGGTCGTGTCTGGACAAACCCGACGCGAGCCCTCCCTTGGGCTCGTGACTTGCTTTGCGAAGCGGGGAACACGCAGAAATTCGAGAAGGAAGGTGACCGCATGTTGACCAGACGCCATTTCATCGCAACATCTGTGGCCTTGTTCTCACCGGTCGTTTCCGCACCGGCCCTTGCAAGTACATGGCCGTCAGCGTCGCAAAAGGCGACTTGGGATGCCGAGGTGACGCCATGGAACTACGATCCGGCAACGACGAACCCTTGGGGTCTGCACCCACGCTTCTTGCCACAGCGGGTGGAGGCGCGGCCGGACCTCGTGCCGGGTGACATTCATGTCGATGCGCTGGCGCGCTATCTCTACCACATTGAAGAAGGCGGGACGGCCATGCGCTACGGCGTGGCAATTGGCCGGGACGGCCTTTACGAACCCGGAACCTACACGATCAAGCGCAAGGTAGAATGGCCGCACTGGACGCCGACGGCGGCCATGGTCCGCCGGGAACCGGAGACCTATGCGCAATTCGAGGACGGGATGGAGCCGGGTCCCAGCAACGCATTGGGATCGCGGGCCCTTTATCTTTATGTCGGAGAACGGGACACCTACCTGCGAATCCACGGCACGCCGCAGCCATGGTCGATCGGCAGTCGGGCGAGCTCTGGATGCGTGCGTATGGTCATGCCCCACATCAATGATCTTTACGAACAAGTCGAGATCGGGTCGACCGCGGTTCTATATCCGGCCGAGGGCGATGGCCCCGTGACCGCGCATGACTGGGACGTCTCCCGCGGTCCGTCTCTGCAGACATCCGAAGGTTAGACTTCCGCCGCGACTTGAGCAGCAGAAGCTCTGGAACGGAGAGCACAGGACGCTTGAGAGCCCCCGGTCATCCCGCCGCTAAAGCCGAAATTTGGCGTGGCTCGCAGATAGGTCGACCATCGACCGTTCGAAGTGGCAGCATCGTGGTCTCGACGGGTCCGACGTGGGCGTACCAGTAGCACCCATCCTCGGGCCGCAGGCGCACGGTCTGCAAATCCTGATGCGGAGCGGCAATGGCGGCCAAGCGCTCGGTAAGATCCGGCGGTTCCACGGCCACAGGCTCGATTGGAGCGGCACAAGCAGCAAGAGCCAAAAGGGCGGCCAGAACGGATAATGTCCTGCCCCTGCAGACCGCGGCTCCATGCGGTAAAGCGGAGCGCTTGCCACCGCGCCCCGATCGAACAGCGAGCAGAGCATCCGAGTATGTTGCATCATGCATTTGGCATTTTTTCCATTGGTGGCGTGATTGATTGGAGCGGCGAGCGGGGCAGAAGGTCACAGGCAGCAAGCGCAAGTGCGGCAGGCCAAGGGGCACGAATCAGGTTTCTTCCTGGCGGTGTCTGCTGCAAGCGAGGCAGTGGACTGCGCCCGCGACCGTGCTGAGGACTGGCAGCAGGGGTTCTTTCGCGAAGCCACGCGAGAACACTGCGGCCGTTATCGAAGCTCCGCCAACAACAACTGGCCCTGCTGCCAGATACCCCAACGTCATGTCGCCCCCTCTGAGGTTTCTTCTACTGCGCAGCGGATCTTCGACACCGCGAATTATGAGGTTCGTGATAGGCGATTGAACCATGTTTAGAAACATCTCGCCATCAAATCGACATAAATGCTGCAGCGTAGAGGTCTGAGCCGCGGCCTGACCCGCTTTGACAGAACGGGCGGGTGCGTCCCTAGGGTCTGACGTTGCCCGGGCGGGTCGTGTCTCGGATCTGGTGGAAATTCCCTGGCGACGCGCTCCGGGCATTTGAA
>NZ_JBELKF010000109.1:0-8687 GCF_042089775.1 Palleronia sp. | reverse complement strand
TCGTGGAGCGCACCCTCGCCTGGCTCGGGCGCTGCCGCCGCCTGTCGAAGGATTGCTCGAGGAGCTGGCCGCCTGCCAGATCTACATCGTGACCGTGCCGACCCCCACCGACGCGCATCGCCGGCCCCACCTGACCCCCCTTCTCAAGGCCTCCGAGGCCGTAGGCGACGTGCTCAAGAAGGGCGATATCGTTATCTATGAATCCACCGTCTACCCCGGCGCCACCGAGGAGGACTGCGTGCCCGTTCTCGAGCGCGTCTCGGGTCTCGTTTTCAACGAAGACTTCTTCGTCGGCTACAGCCCGGAGCGGATCAACCCCGGGGACAAGGAACACCGCCTGCCTACCATCCGGAAGGTGACCTCCGGCTCGACGCCCGAGATCGCCGAGGAGGTGGATGCGCTTTACGCCGAGATCATCACCGCGGGCACCTACAAGGCCCAGAGCATCCGCGTGACCGAGGCGGCCAAGGTGATCGAGAACACCCAGCGTGACCTCAACATCGCGCTCGTCAACGAAATCGCGCTGATCTTCAACAAGATGGGCATCGACACCAGCGCCGTGCTCGAGGCGGCCGGCACCAAGTGGAACTTCCTGCCCTTCCGTCCGGGCCCAGTGGGCGGCCACTGCATCGGCGTCGATCCCTACTATCTCACCCACAAGGCCGAGGCGATCGGCTACCATCCAGAGATCATTCTGGCCGGCCGTCGGCTCAACGACAGCATGGGCCAGTACGTGGCCGGCCAGCTGGTCAAGGCGATGCTGCGCCACCGCTTCCACATCCAGAATGCCCGGATCCTGATCCTCGGGCTCGCGTTCAAGGAAAACTGCCCCGACCTGCGCAACACCCGGGTGACCGATGTGGTGCAGGAGCTCGAGGAATACGGTGCGAATGTCGATGTGCACGACCCTTGGGTCGATGCCGAGCGCGCGCAGCACGAGTATGGCCTCACCTTGGTGGAAACGCCCCAGAAGGGCCACTACGATGCGGTTCTCCTGGCGGTGGCCCATGACGAGTTCCGCCATGCCGGCGCCGCCGCCCTGCGCGAGTACGGCACCGACGATCACGTCTTCTTCGATCTGAAGTCGGTCTTCGCTTCCGAAGATTCCGATCTGCGCCTGTGAGATCCGTCAGGGGCCACACATCAATGAGGTGGTCTTGGGGGGCTGAACCGCGTCGCCCCTGAGGCGCGCGGAGCCGGCCTTGGCATGAAGGAAGGCTCGCTCTAGAGTTGGCTCCCCTGCAGTTGCAAGAACATATGTCGAGGACGCCGATGACCCGCAGGACTGCTTCTTCAGAAGATATGCTGGCCACGGCCCGGGCTGTCGGGGAGACGATCGCGCAGGCGTTTCGCGCCGCCCCCCCTCTACCAGCCATCCCCCGCCCGACGCCGTTGCAGCTGTACCGGCAATATCGGATCGGAGCTCTGGCAGCGGGGGTGGAATGGCTTCTCTCGCAGGCAGATTGTCCGGACTTGCGGCGCGTGGCAGCCTCCGCGCACATTCTGGCGGGTGAGCTTTCGTTTTCCTGTGAACGTGCTTCGGATCTGGAACAGACAGCTGATCGGATCATGGCGGAACTGGCCCGGAAACATGCGGAGGCTGACGCCTGGTTGCGCGACCGGCTCGCCGCCGCCGCGCCGCATCAAGTCCCGGGCTTGCTGTTGAAAGTCCTCGATCTCGGAGAAGCCGGGTTCGTCGAGACGCAGCTGGCTACCCTGCGGGAAACCGACCCATTCGCGGCAGAGCATGTGCGGATCAAGGTGCTGACCGCGCAGGGCCGGACCTACGAGGCCGCCCGGTTGGCCGAACGGTGCCACGAGGAGCACCCCGACCGATCGATCGAGGCAGGCATCGAAAAGACCCTGCAGTATCGGCAGGCGGGCGGCGCGACAGCGGGTATCCAGCCAGAAACGATCAACTCCGCCAAGCAGCTGAAAGCCGCTCTGGCGACCTTGACCAAGCTCAATGAACTTCCGCGGGCCCTTGCCCTCGCCGCGGCCCACCTTCCGCTGCTCCAACCGTCGGTGGGGGCCTCCCTGGTCGCCTTGCGCGTCTTGCGGCCAATCGCCCAAGAGCACGACCTCCCCTTGATAGAAATCCGTCAGGCCATGGCCAGCTTGCCGCCGCATCACCGTCTGGTCGCCCTGCGACACCTCGCCTTCCTGACGCCGGCGCACCTGTCCGAACTCGCCGCGCAGAGCGCCGACCAGCCCGCGTTGCATCCTCATGCCACGGAAATTCTCAATGAGGCCCTGGCGCAGGCCGTCCTGCGCATGCCCTGGAAGGCCGGCCCCCTGCAGGCTCAGGCCGAGGTTCTCGCTCTGTGTCACGCTCTGCGATCCTCCGGTCGACCTTCTTCGACAGGGAGCGGGGCGTGGCGGCAGCGGGTCGAGACGCAGAGGCGGGTGCTCCAGGCGTGGGCCGATTACGAGGCAGCTCTCGACGCGGGGCCGGCGGGGCTGGAACAGCTTACGACCCCCCGGGCCCGGCAATTCTTCGAGGCAGTCTCCACTTCCGAGACGGGTGCCCTGTTGGTCGGCAACCACCTGTCAGAGGCATCGGGCCGCATCACCTATCTTGGCATGCATGCTGTAGCTGCGCTCTCGACGCGCAAGGTGTTGAGCATCCTGCAGGCGAGTTCGCAACACCGCTACGACCTCGCCCGGCATGGGATCTCCGGGCCGAACGGCGATAGCAACATCGCACTTCTCGGTCTTTTTGGCATGGAGGACGGCCAACAGATCGAGGCGATCCTGGGCCACCTGAAACGAGGCGACATCATTGATGTGACCAATGACGGGCTGCAGGCACCCGGGGTGCGGGCGCTCGTTCCCTGGCTCGAGCGCCCGTATGCTGTCCGCGTGTTCCCGGCCCAAGTGGCGCTTGCCGCGAATGCCCGGGTGGGACTGCGCCTGCTCTCGGCCGTCACCCCCCAAGGCCCCATGTTCGATGTGATCGAAGTGCGCGCGCCGCGCCAGGGATCGCTTTGGGTCAGGTCGCTTTGGCTGACCCAAAAGCTCGCCCGACAGATCCGGTGCGCGCATGCAAAGGGGCTGGCGGATTGTTCCTCGGCTCAGCTCCGGACGTTTGGCGGCCCCCCTGCGGCCCGGCAATTGCTCGCCCTCGAGACATGGCGGGACACGCCTGAGGTGCAGGCCAGCCTGTTAAAGGGGATGCGCGTCCCGGCAGCGGATCGAGAGGCCACGGCGGAGTTCGAAACAGGTCGGCTCATTTCGCAGGCCATGATCACCCCCCTGGCCCTGCGGATGGTCTCCCTGCTGTTGCATTTTCAGGCCAACGCCCCTGAACACAGCCGGAGGGATCGGCGGTTTCTGGAGCAGCACCGGATGGCCGTAGTGGCCCCTCGCGGAGAGGTGCTGATGGCCACCGCCTTCGGCGCGCTGGCGGCAGGCAGCCTGCTCTGCCCGCTCGAGGATGATTTGGCCCCGACGGCCCTGATCGAACGCCTGAAGGCGTTTCGTCCGGATCTGATTCTAGCACCCGCTTCGGTCTGGACCCGCATGGTCAATGCCGACCGCGACCTGCAAAAGGCCCCTGTTCTCATCTTTGATGACGCGGGCGATCTGCGGGCGGCCGAGGACCTTCTGGAGAGCTTCACACCTGCCACAGCGCTGCCGGCTTTCGCCCCCCATCAGCCCGGCTTCGTGGTCTTCACCTCTGGCAGCGAAGGTCGCCCCAAGGGGGTGGTGGTGCCAGCCGGTCTGCAGTCCAACGCCTCCGGGCTCGACCGCTGCATGCAGCTCTCCTCGGCGGACCGGGTGCTCTACATGACGCGCTGGGATGCGGTCGGGCTTGCCGATCTGATGGCCTGCCTGCGCGCCGGCGCGCAGCTGGCCCTGCCCGACCGGGAAATCGAGCGCAGCCCCGTGGCGTTGGCGCACTGGATCGAGCAGGCCCAGGCCACCTTCCTCTCCGCGCCGGTCTCGATCTGGAGATTGCTCCTGAAAACGACCCTATGGCAACGCGAGACGGCGACCTCCCTGCGTCAGGGACTGCTCTGGGGGGAGCCGATCACGCGTGGCGTCATGTCGGACCTAGCTAGGGTCCGGCCTGCGCTTCAGGCTTGGTGCGCCTACGATTCTAGCGAAGTGGTCTACACTGCCTTCGGCAAGCTGCCAGATGCTGCTTGGCCGGGCATGACGGGAAGCCCCGGGGGCTGGGTCGCGCCGGACACCACGATCGAAATTCGCCCCGATGGCTCCACCGAAGACCCAAATGGGGGGACGCTGCGCGTCACGAGTCCCAAGGCCATGCTCGGGTATTTCGACGCGCTGGCGGACGCAAACCTTCCGGTCAAGGAGCGGCCCTCGCGTGAGGTCATGCTGCAGGATATTCTGCGTCAGGACGCTCACGGGCGCATCGAGGTGTTGGGCCGTCGGGATGCGGTCTTCAAACTGGCCGGGCAGCGGTTCTCGATCCGACAGTTCGAGAAGGTCTGCGAGCAAATCGACGGCATTGGGGGCGCCATCGGGTTTCTGGAGACGAGCCGCGATGTGCCCGAGCTCAGCATGGCCCTCCAGATCGGAACCCACCCCGCCAAAGAGCTCGTCGCCCAAGCTCGATCCGTCGTGTTCGAGGCCTCGGCCGGCGCGTTGAAACTCAAGCAGGTGAAGACCTCCCCGGAATTTCCCGTCATGGCGAGCGGCAAGACGGATCGAGGCCACATAAAAGCGACCTTTTCCGAAGGGTGCCATGCGCCGCTCTGCGCTCCGACGACGCTCGCTCTCCCGGAGTTGCCCCCGGTTCTGAGCAGGCTGCGCGACTGGGCAAAGGCGTGCGGTCTGGTGGAGGCGACCGAGTTCGACCCGGCCGCGCCCATCCCCGAGCTCACCTCGCTCGAGCGCCTCGAGTTGTCGCTCGTGGTTGAAGAGATACACGAGGCGCACCTGAATGTTCCGCCGGCGCTTCCGTCGACACGCCAATCTTGGTCGGATTTCGCCCGGTGCCTCGAAGATCGGGCCAGGCCCGGCCAGCTCACGGCGTTCTAGGCCAGCTAAACAGCCGTAGCTCGAGTCGGGCGGCGCGGGCCCGGGCTGAGGAGGCGGCAGGGGTTGCCTTCGAGATGGGGAGCCGGCCGCCCTAGGACTTGCAGCGCGCCCTGTGGGCGGGCGCGCGGGAGGGCTCAGCCGGGCTGCCCGGGGATTTTCACAGGGAGCGGGCCGGCGGCCGATTGCCAAGGGGGCGCTGAGACGGGCTGCAATCCTAGGGAGGTGGCGCCGCAGCGGTTTTTGAGGAAAAATTCGGTTGTGGTGTTTCTCGATCATCGTGAGCGGGTCCGAGGGCTGCGCGATGGGATTGGGCGCCTCCAGGCGGTGCGCTGGAGGCAGGCTGCACAATGGACGGCCCGTGCCGCCCCCACTATACGGGACTGGCTTTCAAGGCTCCTTTCCTGATCTCCTGCCGAGGGCTTCCGAACCTTGCCGACACCTTTGCCCCAAGACCGCGTCTTTGCAGCGACCGACCGCAGATCCGCTCGCATCGACAGGTCGCAGCTGCCTGATCTCGAGCACATGTTGCGGCAAGCCGAACAGGCGCGTCGATCCGGGAATATTCTTCGCCACATCCGCATTCTGCGCGACGCCCTCCAGAACCATCCCGCCACCTTCGCCTCCTTGCAGGCCGTCGTCGCCAGCGCCTTGAGCGGATCACGCCCGAGCTTGGCCAGGAGGGTGATCCGGAAACACGCCCCCGACCTCACCCCCTCGGAGCACAGGGTGCTGCAGTCCCTGGTCCTCCAAGCCGAGGCGGGTACGGCTCAAGCGTTGGAACACCTTCTGCGGCATGCACCGCAGGGCGACGAGAACTGCCTGCGCGAGATCTATGTCTCGCGTTACACCTACGAGTTGGAAGGGGTGGAGGCCGCTCTCGCCACGCTTGAGGCCGCGGCAAGCCTCATCCCCCGCAAGGCCCTCTTCGAAAGCATGATTCGTTTTGCCCGCGAGGCGAACCTGCCACCCGATCGCAGGCTCAGGATGGCCCAGGCCGCCATGGCGGCCGGGTTTCACGATACCGCCTTCCATGTCGTCGCCCACACTGCTTTCAGCGAAATGGGGGCTCATTGGGAAGCGCTGAGGATCATCGACACGGGGTTGAAGCACAATCCCCGCTCCTATCGGCTCCTTCGCTATGCCGTAGCGTCTGCATTCCGGCTCGACGATCTGGAGTTGGTCGAGACGCTGCTGGAAAAGGCGCGGGCCGCTATCCCTCTCGAGAGCGGCCAGAATTACAACGAGCTCATCGAAGTCTATACGGTCGCGAAACGCGATGCCGAGGCGTGCCTTTTGGGAAAGGCAGGGGTCAAAGCCTATCCGAAAAGCTCGGCGGCCATTCAAGGGTTTCTGAAAGCCCACGAGAATTTCGGGGATGTACGAGCGATACAGGCCTATATGCCCCGGCTGGTGGAAGTCGCCCCCCGGAATACGATACTTCGGCGAACTGCCCGACGAATTCAAAATTTCGAGCATCACGCCCTGCCGGTGCCTCGATCGGATCAGGAGCTCTACGAGATCCTGTTCCCCGAACTCCTCTCCCTAACCCGCGGGACTCCTTCGATCTGTGGCGACGCCATCGTGCTTGTCACAAGTTCACTTGCAGTGGGGGGGGCGGAGCGGCAATGCGTGGCCGTGGCGCGAGAGCTTGTCCGGCAACAGCAACCTGCCGAGATTCTCTGCCTTCGGCGGCGCCTTTACGCGGGCTCGCTCGAGGAGGAGGTCATTCGCTCAAAGATTCCTCTTTCGCTCCTGGAGGACGAAGTCATCCCGGGAGAAGCTGAAGACGGGATGCTGCCCGCGAAGCTCGTGGACTTTCTGGACCTGCTACCGCGCCAGGTCGGAAAGGAGGTCCGGGATCTGACCGCTTATTTCATGCGGGTCCGCCCCAGGGTGGTGCATGGCTGGCAAGATACCGGCTCCACGGCCGCCCTGGCTGCGCTTCTGGCCGGCGTTCCCACGATCATCATGGGAGGGCGGCGCACCATGCATCCGGCCTGGTACCCTCGTCACCAGAAGGTGCGCGACCTGTTCCGGCTGGTCCTGCACTGGCCTCAGGTGCGGTTGATCTGCAACTCCGCCATGGGCGCGCGCTCCTTCGAGACATGGCTTGGGATGGAGGCCGGTTCCGCGAATGTGGTGATGAACGGCTACGACTTCGATCTGATCGACAGGCAGGCTGGCACCCGAAGCCCTGTGACGCTTCGGTCCGAGCTCGGTTGGACCTCGTCGCACGTGGTGGTGGGGCTCGCCGCCCGGATCCATCCGGTCAAAAGGTGGCATGTCTGGTTGCGGGTGCTCAAGACCGTCAGCGACCGGAACCCGCAGGTCCGAGGTCTCTGCGTGGGCGACGGCCCTTTGATGGATGAAATGAAGGCCCTGGCCCGGGACTTGGATTTGGAAGGAAAGGTCCAGTTCGTCGGCCGTAAGGTCCCGGTCGAGCCCTGGATCGGAGCCATGGACATCCTAATGATGACCTCCGAGTCCGAAGGCTTGCCCAACACGCTGATCGAGGCGCAGGCTCTTGGCGTGCCGGTAATCTCGAACGACGCGGGAGGAGCTGCAGAAACCATTCTGGAAGGGGAGACCGGCCATCTCGTGCGTTGCAACCACCTGCCTGAACACGAGATCGCCGAGAGGCTTGCAGAGCCGCTGGACCGTCTGGCTTCGGATCATGCCCTGCGGCGACATATGGCCGGGCAGGCCAGATCCTTCGCGCGGAGCCGCTTCTCGATCGCACAGGCGGCGAAGGTATACCTAGCCTACTATGCGAGTGTCGGTGCCGCCGGAAAAGCGCTGCCGCCATCGGACCCCTAGATTTCCCGGCCACGGACACTGTGGCCGGAGGGACGCTTGCCGTCTCCTGTTTCAGATGCCACTCTGCGTTTTCATCCCTATGTAGCGGCAAGTGCAATGAATGCCCCGAAGCTTTTATCAGTCTTGCAGCATCGCATCGCGATGCCCCTGTATTCCTTGAGTTTGGCGAAGAAGTTCTCGACCAAGTGGCGCCATTTGTAGGCCTCTTTGTCGAACTCAGCTGGATACTTCCGGTTCGATTTGGGCGGGATAACAGCCTCGATCCCACCGCGGGTCAGGGCGTCGCGCAACCAGTTCGCGTCGAAGGCTCGGTCGGCAAGGAATTGGCCACAGACCAACCCCTCCAGCAGGGCCGCCGTGCCTCGTAGGTCATGCGCTTGACCGGGCAGTAATCGGAAGTCGATCAGGTTCCCGAGCGCGTCCGTGAGCGCCATGATCTTGGTGGTCACTCCACCGCGAGAGCGTCCGATGGTCTGGCTTTGAGTCCCCCTTTATGGATGGCCCGCCCCTCCCGCCGGCACTGTAGACTGCCGGCAGTCAGAGGAAGGAGCGAACCATGAATATCGTGATCCTTGGAATTGATCTGGGCAAGACCACCTGCAGCGTCGTCGGTCTCGACGCGGACGGCAGGGTCGTCGTGCGGCGACGACTGCGTCGCGATGGGGTGGTGGCGTTCGCCGCCAAGCTGACCCCTTGCGCCATGGCCATGGAGGCCTGCTGTGGCGCCCATCACATGGGACGAGCGCTGACAGCATTGGGCCACGAGGTCCGTCTGATGTCGCCGGAATATGTGCGTCCCTATGTTAAGGCGCAGAAGAATGATGATCGCGATGCCGAGGCGATCGCAGAAGCGGCGACGC
>NZ_JBELKF010000023.1:0-45108 GCF_042089775.1 Palleronia sp. | reverse complement strand
CGTAGGCTTCGCGGTACTTTCGGACGATGCCGAGCGCGAGAATGTTGATCAGCAGGGTCACAAGGAACAACATCATGCCCAGGGCGAACGCGGCGAGCGTCTTGGGGTTGTCGAAGGCCGTGTCGCCGATCAGCAGGGTCACGATCTGAACCGTCACGGTCGTCACGCTGTCGAGCGGGTTGATCGTCATCTTCGCCATCAGGCCGGCGGCCATCACCACGATCATCGTCTCACCGATCGCCCGGCTGACGGCCAGCAGCACGCCCCCCACGATGCCCGGGATCGCCGCGGGGAACAGGACCGACGTCATCATCTCGCCTCGTGTCGCGCCGAGGCCGAGCGCGCCTTCCCGCAGGCTGCGCGGGACCGCACTGAGCGCGTCGTCCGCGAAGGAAGAGATGAACGGGATCAGCATGATCCCCATGACCCCCCCGGCCGCGAGCGCCGTGTTCGGCGCGATGCTCAGGCCAAGGCTCGCGCCGAAGCTGCGGATCGCAGGTGCCACGGTCAGGATCGCGAAGAAGCCGTAGACCACGGTGGGCACGCCGGCGAGGATCTCCAGCGCGGGCTTGGCGACGGCCCGGACGGACTTGGGCGCGAATTCGTTGAGGTAGATGGCCGAGAAGAGGCCCACCGGCACGGCCACGACCAGGGCGACGACGGTGATGACGAGCGTCCCGAGGAAGACGGGGACCCAGCCGAAGGCACCGGTGGCCGCAACCTGGTCGGCACGGATCGGGATCTGCGGCTCCCAGTTGGTGCCGAAGAGGAAATCGCTGATGGGGACCATCGAGAAGAACTTGATGGTCTCGAACAGCAGCGCCATGACGATGCCCACGGTGGTGAAGATCGCCACGGTCGAGCAGAAAATCATGAGGCCAAGCACGATCCGCTCGACCCCTTGGCGGGCGCGGAACTCGGCCGAAACGCGGCGCCGTGCGAAAAGCGCGAGGGCGACCGACAGCACCGCCACAACGATCACGAGAAGGACGCGGCTCGTCGTCTGCATCGACTGGTAACGGGCGGCCGCTTCCATCTTCCACTCCGGCGGGGTGCCGAAGATGGTGCCCGCAGCGATCGTCTTGATGTCCGCAACCGCAAGCTGGGCTGCGCCGCCGCTCAGCCCTTCGACCTCGCTCACGGGCAGCGACCGCCAGAGCAGCCAGTCGATGACCGGCCCCTGCAGCGCGAGCCACGCGAGGATGACGACGAGGACCGGCACCGCGACGAGAAGCGCCGAAAATAGTCCATGAAGCGACTCCAGCGAGTGCAGGCGTGTCCCGCTGCCGCTGATCTGTGCCGCGGCCCGTCGGTTGAGTGCGTAGCCAAGCGTACAGACCAAGAGAAGGATGGCGAAGGCGACGGCTGTCATGGCGGCGGCTTTCCTAATAGAAACTCCGGTCGACGTCATGCCGACCGGAGCGCGTTTTTCAAGAGGCTCGGATCAGCCCTGCGGAGCTTCCATGCTCTTGGCGTTGACCACGGCTTCCTGCATCTCTTCCCGGCGATCATCGGCCAGGGGAACCAGGCCGCGCTCGGTCAGGTAGCCGCCCGGGGCCAGCGCATCGTCGGAGACATACTCTTCGACGAACTCCTGGAGGTTCGGGATGACACCGCGATGCGCGTTCTTCACGTAGAAGTACAGCGGGCGCGAGATCGGGTAGGACTTGTCGGCGATCGTCTCGGTGCTCGGCTGAACGCCGTCGACCGAAGCGGCCTTCAGGGTGTCCTGGTTCTCGTAGAGGAACGAGTAGCCGAAGATGCCAAGGGCGTTCGGGTCGGCCTGGATGCGCTGAACGATCAGGTTGTCGTTCTCGCCGGCTTCGACGAACGGTCCGTCGGTGCGCATGCGCGAGCAATTCTCTTCGATCCAGTCGCCCGTGTCCTCGACGTCGAGGTTCTGGACATACTCGAGCTCTTCGCAGCCGGCCTGCATCGCAAGCTCGACGAAGGCGTCACGGGTGCCCGAGGTCGGCGGCGGGCCGTAGGCCAGGATCTCGACGTCGGGCAGCTCGGAGTTGATCTCCGACCAACGGGTGTAGGGATTGTCCACCCACTCGCCATCGACGGGAACCTGGGCGCCGAGCGCCTGGTAGATCTCGCCGAGCGTCAGGTCCCACTGGTGCTCGGTGTCACGGGAAACGGCCAGCGAAAGACCGTCGAAGCCGATCAGCGCCTCGGTGATGTCCTCGACACCGTTCTCCTGGCAAAGCTGGTACTCCGAGGCCTTCATGGCCCGCGAAGCGCCGGTCAGGTCGGGATGCTGGGCGCCGATGCCTTCGCAGAAGATCTGCATGCCACCGCCGGTGCCGGTCGATTCGACGACGGGCGACGGCGCGCCGGTCTCGGACGAGAATTGCTCGGCCACGGCCTGGGTATACGGGAACACCGTCGACGATCCGACGATGCTGATTTCCTGACGCGTTTGCGAAACGGCCATCGTGCCGGACGCGATGAGCAGCGCAGCCGCCGAAGTCGCGGTCATTACATTGCGCATGAAAGTCTCCTCATGTGTTTCCCGGGCCGCACCTCGGCAGCCGCTGGCGGCGTGCTAAGCTTCAGACAAGAAACTCCCGTAACAGTTTTATGAAGGTTTTGTAACAGGCGACTCTCGCCGACGCATTCAAAGACCGGCGAAGTTTCCCTCTCGGCCCGTTCAACCGCCGTGCGCTCGTCTCCACCGCGACGTCCTGTCGGTTGACAGAAATCGTGCGTGGTGGCGCAGTCGTGGTGCCCGATGAGGCACTGACCCGGCAGTCACCGGGACGGAGACAAGGACATGATCAAGCTGCGCGAAACAATGGGCGGCATCGCCCTCGCGGCCTTCATGATGACCGGAGTCCCCCTGATCGGCTTCGGCATCATCATTCTCACGCTTGCCACGCGATTCTCCGGATCGATCTGACGGAGCCGGCGCCTGCGGGCGCGCATCCCTCACCCCAGCAGCCATCGACCTGCGATCCAGATCTTGCACATCAAGCTCAGCCTAGGTGAACCGTTGGGCCGTCCTCGTGCGTTCCTGAACGGAGTCGCTGCAAAAGCGAGCCGCTGAAGGAGGTTGATACCAATGCAGGACCGACGAGGCGAAAGCCCCGGGCCCGGTGAAGGGGCCGAACCGCATCCCGAAGGCGATCACCCGGCGGCACCGGCGCCGCCGCAGGAAAAGGACGAGACGGGACGCGGGCGCGACGCATGGCAGCCCCAATCGATCCAGTTGGCCGGCTGGCGTGACATTGCGCTGCGCGTCGGGCGACGGATTGGCCGTGACCTCGTCCCGCTGGTCGCCGCAGGCGTCGCCTTCTTCGGCATGCTCGCGCTTTTTCCGGCGATTGCGACGCTGGCCTCGCTCGCCGGGCTGTTCTTCGATCCCGAGCTCGTCGTCAGCCAGATCGACGGGCTGGAGGGGTTGGCGCCGGCGCAACCGCTCGCGGTGGTGCGCGACCAGGCGGTCGCACTCGCAGGCCAGGCCCCCGGACAGGCCACCGCGACGGCGCTGTTCAGCCTCGTCTTCTCGTTGTTCTGGGCGTCGCGCGGGATCGACAACCTGGTGAGCGGCATCAACATGGCCCATGCCGAGGACGAAACCCGCAACATCATCATGCGCAACGTCGTCTCGCTGGGGCTGACGGCGGTGCTGACCGCGATTACCCTTTCCGCCGTCGTCCTGGCTGGGGCGGTGCCGGCGGCGACGGCGGCGCTGGGCTTGTCCGGCTGGACGGAAACGATCCTCAGGCTTGGGCGCTGGCCGGTGCTCGCGCTCCTGTCGATGGTGTCGATGGGGCTGCTCTACCGGTATGCCCCTGCGCGACGGTCGCCACGGTGGAGCTGGGTCACCCCCGGTGCACTTGTCGCCACAGGGCTGTGGGTGGGCGGCTCGATTCTCTTTTCGCTCTTCGTACGGAATTTCGGCAGCTATCAGCTGACCTATGGCGCGATCGCGGGGGTGGTGATCCTGCTTCTCTACATCTGGCTCACCGCCTTCGTCGTCCTGCTGGGCGCCCTGCTGAACGCCGAGATGGAGCATCAGTCCAGGCGCGACACCACCCGCGGACGGGTCAGACCCATGGGTCAGCGCGGTGCCGAGATGGCCGATACGCTGGGGCGCAAGCCCTGAACCATCGGGCCAACCTGCCTACTCCTGCGGCGCGTCCTTGCGAAGAAGATCTCCCGTTTCCTCCCGCTCGGCTGCGACGAGAGGAATCAGCGCCTTCTCCTCTGACTGGCGGAAGGACTGCGCGTCCGGCTCGGCCGCGGAGTCCTGCCTGGGCGCAGAGGACGGCGGCGGAGCAGGTGAAACCGGACCGGCGCCTTCGATGCGGATGCGGTAGGTCGTGTCGGGAATTGTGACGCCTGCGCCCTCGATGGCGGCCTTGACCAGCCGAAGTGCGTCTCCACGGGCGGATGCAAAGCCGCTTTCCTCCTGGTTGATCCACCCGGAGATCCGCAAGATCGCGCCCGCCTCGATCAGGTTCTCGATCCAGACCAGGGCCTCCGGATCTTCGAGCACGAAGGGAATCGCCCTCAGGGCGTCCTGCGCGATCAGGCGCGTCGATTCGAGGTCCGCATCGGGATCGACACCGATATCGAAGGTAAAGCGCCGGGCCGCGCTGCGGGTGTAATTCACGATCCGGCTCTTGAAAACGACGGAATTCGGGATGCGGATGTGGTTGCCGTCCAGCGACAGAAGGATCGTCGCGCGCGAGGTCAGCCGGATCACCCGGCCAGAGTCGCCCTCGATCTCGACCAGGTCGTTCGGTCGGAACGGTTGCCGAAGGCTCAGCATGACCGAGGCGACGAAGTTCTCGACCGTGTCGCGCACCGCGAAACCGATGGCGAGACCGATGATCCCCGCCGCGCCAAGGATCGTCCCCAGCAGCGCCGCCGCCCCCAGCAGGTCCAGGGCCACCACGAGCCCCGCGATGCCGCAGACGATGCGAACGCCCTGCCGGTAGATGCCCGCAATGAACGCATTCGGAGCGAGACGATCCCACACCGCCATCCGCGCCAGAAGGACGCCGAACCCGAGGATGGCGGCAAAGACCACGGTCGCGAGGAACAGGAGCGGAAGCCGGCCAAGCACCTGGTCGAACCGCGCCCGAAACCGGGAGAGTGCCGGGTCAAGTTGCTGCGAGAGCTCGCCGGCTTCGACAAGATCGTTCCTCACCGCGACGACGCCCTCAAGACGGTTCGCGATTCCCGACGCCTGTTCGCTCACGGCCGGATCGGCGACGTCCCCGCTCAAGGTCACGACGCCGGACTCGACGGAGACGGCGATCCCGTCGCGCTCAAGCGCCGCCAGGATGGCTTTAAGGCGCTCTGCAATCGCCTCGTCCGAGGGCGCATCTTCGACAGCGACACGCGGCGGCTCGGACTCGACCGGCGCCGGAGTCTGGGCCGAGGTCTGAAAGCCCCAGACGATCAGCAGACCGAAGAGAAGAAGGAAGCGCCGCGTCATGGCAAGACCTTTACGGGCAGGCGTCGCAACCTTCCAGCCGCCGCGGCCTAGCCGCGGAAGCCCTGCGCGATCACGAATTTCTCGGCCGAATCCGCGCGGCTCGACGGCGGCTTGACGTTCGCGACCTTCTCGAACCGACGCTTCAGTTCGGCCTGCAGGCTGTCCTCGGCGCCGCCCTGCAGCACCTTGGCGACAAAGGTTCCGCCCTGCTCCAGCACGTCGAAGGCAAGATGGGCCGCCGCCTCGCACAGCGCCACGATCCGCAGGTGGTCCGTCTGCCGGTGCCCCGACGAGGACGCCGCCATGTCCGACATCACCACGTCCGCCGATCCGCCGAGCCAGGCCTTCACCTGCTCGTCCGCGCCCGGCTCCATGAAGTCGAGCTGGTGGATCTCGGCGCCCGCGATGGGCTCGACCTCCTGCAGGTCGACGCCAAGCACGCGTCCCTGCGGCTTGCCGGCCCGCGCGCCGTCCGCGTTGACCCGTGGCACCGCCACCTGGCACCAGCCGCCCGGCGCGCAGCCCAGATCGACGACCCGCGCGCCGGGACGCAGGAACTCGTACTTGTCGTCAAGCTCCATGATCTTGAACGCCGCGCGACCGCGGAATCCCTCGTCCTTCGCCCGCTTGACGTACGGGTCGTTCAACTGCCGCTGCAGCCACCGGGTGGAGGACAGCCGACGCCCGCGCGCCGTCTTGACCTTGACCGTCAGGTCCCGCTGCCCCCGTCCGCTTGTCTTTTTCGCCATGATCGGGCCTCCTGCCCGTTCACTTACGCTGCCTGACCGCCCGCGCAAGAGGCCGTGGATCAGTAAGGCCCGTCTTCCAGCACGCCGTCGGCCGACATCTGTGCATAGAGCAGCCCCTCGCGCAGGCCCCGGTCGGCAACCGACAGGCGGTCCGTGGGCCAGACCCGCAGCAGCGCCTGAAGGATCGCCGCACCCGACATGATCAGCGCCTGCCGGTCCCGTCCGATACGCGGGTCCCTGCGCCGCCCCTCGGGGCCCAGCGTCAGGTAGCTGCGGATCACCGCGTCGATCTGGTCCGAGGTCATGCGTAGCCCGTCGACCCGGTTCCGGTCGTAGCGCTTCAGCCCCAGGTGGCTCGCCGCCACTGTGGTCACGGTGCCCGAGGTGCCGATGATCTGGAAGCCCTCGCGCGCCTGCTCGCGCGCGTAGGGCGCGAAGGTCACGAGGTTCTCCTCGAAATACCAGCTCATCAGGGCGAACCGGGCGGCGTCGTTCTTCACGTCGTCGAATTGCTCGCGCAGGGTCGCAACGCCCAGGGGCACGCTGATCCAGTCCACCACGCGCGCCGCCGGAAAGGGCGAGCCGTCGGCAGGCTTGAACCCCGCATGCAGACGCATGATCGCGCGCGGCCGGTCGTGGCGCGGAACACGGGTGATGTCGATCCACACAAGCTCGGTCGACCCACCGCCGATATCCACGACCAGCAGCTGTTCGGTCTTGGTCGAGACCAGCGGCGCGCACGAGATCACGGCAAGCCGCGCCTCTTCCTCGGGCGCGATGATCTCGAGCGCGAGGCCCGTCTCGCGCCGTGCCGTCTCGATGAAGGCGCGCGCGTTGCTTGCCCTGCGACACGCCTCGGTCGCGACGAGGCGCATGCGGCTGACGCGGCGGCGGTCGATCTTGGACCGGCAGACCTTCAGCGCCTGGATGGTCCGCTCCATCGACGCAAGGCTCAGCCGTCCCGTCGCCTCGAGCCCCTGCCCCAGCTGGACGGACTTCGAGAAGGAATCGACCACGTGTAACTGGTTGCCCTTCGGCTGGGCAATCAGCATCCGGCACGAGTTCGTGCCGAGATCGAGCGCCGCGTAAAGGGACGCAGGATCGGGTTTGTCGGTGCGCGGCTGCTCGACCGTCAAGGGGAACGCGCCCGCACCTATGGGACGCTTGGGCGCCATCTCGTCGCCCTCCAATCGGTTACCCCAAAGCCTAAGGCGCCCCCCCGTGCGAGGCAAGCTCTGTCTCCCAAGCCGCGCTTCAAGATCATGTTGAGCACAATGGGGGATGCCGTGCATGGCCGCGGCGAGCCGAAGGCGTTAGACCTCGCGTCGCTGGAGACCGACATTGCGTCGGGAAACGGCATCGGGTGCGGCAAGGGGCCGCGTATCTGGAACGAACGGACCGGGAGGGGCTGAATGGCCGAGATCACCATCGTCTACTGGCGGGACATCCCCGCACAGGTGATCGCGGGCAAGGGCCGCCGCGGGGTCAAGATCCCCCTGCCCGAACGGTTCGAACAGGCGATCGATCGCGCCGCGATGAAATCGGGCGCGGCCGGCACCGACGACTACCTGGCGGAGTGGCACAAGGGCGCCCCCGTCACGGTCGAAGGGTCGGACGAAGAGGCGGCGCGCAAGGCCGCCGACGAGATCGACGCCACCTACGACCCAGAGCGCCTGCGCGTCCTCATCGACAACGATGGATGGGCGTGATCCCCCGTGCCCCTTTTCCTGGAGCCCCTGATGTCGATCCTGAATTTCCGCCGCAAGACAGCTTCGCAACCGGCCGACATGGGCAGCTTCCTGCAAGGCTACTCGATCGAGGTGATGCCCCGCACTGCAGAGAAGGTCGAGGATTTCCGTGCCCTCCTGCCCCGCGGCACGCGCGTCTACATCGCCCATATCGACGGAACCCCGATCGAGGACATGGTGGCGACCGCGCGACGCATCGCGGGTGAGGGCTTCGACGTGATGCCCCACTTCCCGGCCCGCAGCATTTCCGACGCTGCCACGCTCGCCGATTGGATCGCCCGTTACCAGGGTGAGGCAGACATCCGGCAAGGCCTGATCCTCGCCGGCGGGATCAGCGAACCTCGCGGCGCCTTCGACAACTCCATGCAGCTGCTCGACACGGGCCTCTTCGACAAGGCGGGGTTCACCGATCTCCACGTCGCCGGCCACCCCGAAGGGAACCGCGACATCGACGTGGATGGCGGCGACCGCGCCGTCACCGACGCGCTGCGCTGGAAGCAGGCCTTCGCGGCGCGAACTGACGCCCGGATGGCGATCACCACCCAGTTCTGCTTCGAATCCGCGCCGGTCATCGCTTGGGCCGAGGGGCTGCGTGCGAACGGCATCGACCTGCCCGTGCATATCGGGATCGCGGGACCGGCAAAGCTGCAGACGCTCATCAAGTTCGCCGTGGCCTGCGGCGTCGGTCCGTCGATGCGGGTGCTCCAGAAGCGGGCGCGCGACGTTACGAAGCTCGTCCTGCCCTACGAGCCCGACGAGATCGTCACCGACCTCGCGGCCCACAAGGCTGCCAATCCCGCTTTCCCGATCGAAGGCGTGCACCTCTTCCCGCTCGGCGGGATCGGACTCGCGACCGACTGGGCGAATGCCCGGATTGCCGCCACTACGCAGGATGCTGCCGCTCAATGACCGTTGCGATGCTCTTCGACCTCGACGGAACGCTGATCCATTCCGACCCGATCCACGCGGCGGTGTTCATCGAACTCTTCGCCGAGCAAGGGATCGAGATCGACGAGGCGCACTACTACGACCACATCCACGGCCGCCTGAACGAAGACATCTTCGGCGATGCCTTCCCGGGCGCCGACGCAAAGGCGCTGGCCGACGAGAAGGAGGCCCGCTTTCGCGAGCGCCTCGGGACCGCGGCCGAGCCGATGTCGGGTCTCCTGCCGCTTCTCGACCGCATCAAGGCCGCTGGCTGGCGGACCGCCATCGTCACCAACGCACCTCGCACCAATGCCGACGCGATGCTGGCGGCGATCGGGCTGTCGGATCATTTCGACACGCTCGTGGTTTCGGACGAGCTGGAGCGTGGCAAGCCCGACCCCCTGCCCTACCTGACCGCGCTCGACCGGCTGGGCGGCACGCCCGCCCGCGCGCTGGCGTTCGAGGACAGCCCTTCGGGCGTCACCGCCGCCGCGCGTGCCGGCATCGCCACGATGGGCCTGCGCTCGTCGCTGACCCACGAGCGCCTGACAGACGCCGGCGCCGTCGCGACGCTGGCCGATTTCTCCGACCCGGCCCTCGCGCCCTGGATCGACCGCATCACCAAGGAGACGACATGACCCGCACCGTCCTCGAGTCGCAAACGAAGACCGTCACGATCGGCTTCGACGAGCCCTTCTGCGTCATCGGCGAGCGCATCAACCCCACGGGCCGCAAGAAGCTCGCCGCCGAGCTCGAGGCCGGGGACTTTTCGACCGTGGAAAAGGATGCGCTGGAACAGGTCGCCTGCGGTGCGATGGTCCTCGATGTGAACGCGGGCGTCGTCTACAACTCGAACCCCAACCCGAACGAGACCGAGCCGCCGCTCATGCGCAAGATGATCGAGCTGGTGCAGGGCCTCGTCGACGTGCCGCTCTGCATTGACAGCTCGGTCCCCGGTGCGCTGGAAACGGGGCTGTCGATCGCCAAGGGCCGTCCGCTCGTCAACTCGGTCACGGGCGAGGAAGAGCGGCTCGAGGCGATCCTGCCGCTCATCAAGAAGTACAATGTCCCGGTCGTTGCGATCTCGAACGACGACACCGGCATCTCCGAAGACCCGGACGTGCGCTTCGCCGTCGCCAAGAAGATCGTCCAGCACGCCGCCGATTACGGCATCCCGGCCCATGACATCGTGGTCGATCCACTGGTGATGCCCGTCGGTGCCATGGCCAGCGCCGGGCAGCAGGTCTTCACCCTCGTCCGCCGCCTGCGCGACGAGCTTGGGGTGAACACCACCTGCGGCGCCTCGAACATCTCGTTCGGCCTGCCGCACCGCCACGGGATCAACGCGGCCTTCCTGCCGATGGCGATTGGCGCCGGCATGACCAGCGCCATCATGAATCCCGTCCGCGCCGTCGAGATGGAGGCGATCCGCGCCGCCAACTTCCTGATGAACCACGACCCGAACGGCGGCGAGTGGATCAAGTTCAGCCGCGTGCTCGATGCGGTCGAGGCCGGCACCCCCTTTGCCGAGGCGGCCAAGGCGTCCTCGGACGCCGGATCGGGCCGCGGCAGCCGCCGCCGGCGCCGTCAGTGACCCGTCCCGGACCGGAAACGACATGAGCGAAGACCCCCTCGTCATCTTCACCCCCTCGGGCAAGCGCGCACGCGTGCCCGCCGGCACGACCGTCCTGGCCGCCGCGCGGCGGATGGGGGTCGATCTGGATTCCGTCTGCGGCGGGCGGGGCATCTGCTCGAAATGCCAGGTCTCCCCGCAATTCGGTCAGCACTCCAAGCACGGCGTGACGGTCCGGGACGACGCGCTGTCAGGCTGGAACGCGGTCGAGGCGCGCTATGACGAGAAACGCGGCCTGAAGCCCGGCCGCCGTCTCGGCTGCCAGGCCCAGATCTGCGGCGACGTGGTCCTCGACGTGCCCCCCGAAAGCCAGGTCCACCGGCAGGTCATCCGCAAGGCCGCCACCGCGCGCGAGATCCGCATGGACCCTGCCACCCGCCTCTACTTCGTCGAGGTGGACGAGCCCGACATGCACGAACCCTCGGGCGACCTCGAACGCCTGAACCGCGCGCTCAAGGCGCAATGGAACATCGGCCCGGTCGAGGCCCCGCTGCCGCTTCTGCGCAAGCTCCAGCCCATCCTGCGCAAGGGCGCCTTCCGCGTCACCGTCGCCGTCCACCAGGCGCATCGCGGCCCCGCGCGGCTGATCGACATCTGGCCGGGCCTCTACGAATCCGGCCTCTACGGCCTCGCCATCGACCTCGGGTCAACGACGATCGCGGCGCATCTGTGCGACCTCGACACCGGCGCCGTCCTTGCCTCGGCGGGGCTGATGAACCCGCAGATCCGCTTCGGCGAAGACCTGATGAGCCGCGTCAGCTATTCGATGATGAATCCGGGCGGCGACCTCGAAATGACGAAAGCCGTGCGCGAGGCGATGGACCAGCTCGCCGCCGACATTGCCGCCGAGGCCGGCATCGCCCCCGCCGCCATCGTCGAGGCCGTGATCGTCTGCAACCCGGTGATGCACCACCTGCTTCTCGGCATCGACCCGGTCGAGCTGGGCCAGGCCCCCTTCGCCCTATCCACCTCGGACGCCGTCGAATGCGCCGCGGCCGAACTGGACCTGACCCGCCTCAACCCCGCCGCCCGCGCCTACCTTCTGCCCTGCATCGCGGGCCATGTGGGCGCCGACGCCGCTGCGGTCGCGCTCTCCGAGGAGCCGGGAAAGCAGGACGAACTGTCGCTGATCGTCGACGTCGGCACCAATGCCGAAATCCTGCTCGGCGACCGCAACGGCGTCCTCGCCTGCTCGTCCCCCACCGGCCCCGCGTTCGAGGGTGCGCAGATCTCCAGCGGCCAGCGCGCGGCGAACGGCGCCATAGACGCCGTGCGGATCGATCCCGAAACCAAGGACGTGCGTTTCCGCGTCATCGGCAGCGACCTCTGGTCCGACGACCCCGCCTTCGACTTCGAGGTCACCGGGATCTGCGGCTCCGGCATCATCGAGGCGCTGGCCGAGATGCGCTCCGCCGGCATCATCGACGCCTCGGGCCTCATCGGCTCAGCCGAGCAGGTGGGCACCGACCGCCTCCGCGCCGACAACCGCACGCACCAGTTCGTCCTCTACGAGACCCCCGACCGCACGATTTCGGTCACCCAAGGCGACGTCCGCGCGATTCAGCTGGCGAAATCCGCGCTCTATGCCGGCGCGCGCCTGTTGATGGACGAGCGCGGCGTGGACAAGGTGGACCGCGTGGTGCTGGCCGGCGCATTCGGCGCACATATCAGCCCCAAGCACGCGATGATCCTCGGCATGATCCCCGACGTGCCGCTCGACAAGGTCACCAGCGCCGGCAACGCAGCCGGCACCGGCGCCCGGATCGCCCTTCTGAACCGCGCCGCGCGCGCCGAGATCGAGCAGACCGTGCGCCGCATCCACAAGGTCGAAACCGCGATCGAGCCGCGCTTCCAGGAGCATTTCGTCGCCGCCAATGCCCTGCCCCACGCGGTCGACCCGTTCCCCGAACTGCGCAAGATCGCGCCCCTGCCGGACGTGTCCTTCAACACCGGCGGCGAGGACGGCCGCCAGCGTCGCCGACGCCGCAAGGGCTGAGCGCGATAGGACTTGACCCGGAGCCGCCCCCGGCACTATCTGGGCGGCACGGAGCGCGGGTGTAGCTCAATGGTAGAGCAGCAGCTTCCCAAGCTGAATACGAGGGTTCGATTCCCTTCACCCGCTCCAAATCAAATCCCCTCTCAGAAGCCTTGTTTTCTTGACTGAAGCGCATGTTCAGGCGCCGTATTTTCGGCTTCCAGATCGTGCCTGCAGAGGGAAGAATCGTGAACGAAATGAAGCCTTCGGGAACCTCATTCCCGAAGTTTCTCCCGAAGCCCGAGGCCGTCCTAATGCCCTGTCTCGCCATACTCGCCGTCACAGCCGCCATGATCATTGACGGCGACACGGTGCGCGCGCCGGGGGCGAACGTGCGGCTCACCGGCGAGGGTGGCGCGTCCTTCGACGCCCCTGAGACATGGGAGCCTGAATGTCGCGCGGAGGCGGAACTGGGCGCCCAGGCAACCGATCAGCTCCGCGCTCTGATGCCAGGGCAACTCTGCATCGTCGGCTATGGCGTGGGCTCCTACGGCCGCGACCTGGGTGTCCTCTATGACAGAGACGGGCAGGACGTACGCGGGACACTGATTGAGCGCAGCCTGGCGAAGGGCTCGAAGAACGCGGCCTGGTGCGACTGACCCGCAGCGCTTGTTCTATCGATCAACTGGTGTTTCGGTCCGCCGGAACCTAGTGGTTGCCTCGCGGCCGGCAGAAGTCGCGAAACCACGAGCGGTCGGGAAAGCCGTCCAGGCGCAACCCGCCGTTCTGTCCAGTGAGGCAGGCAGGAGAGCACGATGGTTGAACCGAAGAGGCGGAGGGACAGCAGCGTCGCCCAGGTAGCTGCGCATTATGAGCAGTCCCCAATGCCCAACCTTTTCATCGTCGGAGCGATGAAGGCAGCGACGACAACGCGTGCTGATCAACTTGGCGCACACAGCGAGATATTCGCGCCCGTTCAGAAGGAGCCGAACCTCTTTGCGGAGCTCGATGAGTGCGGACGACCCTACTACAGGCTAGTCGCACCGAAGCTTGGATCGAGCGAGCCGGGCCCGATCTCCAGAACCCCGTCGATAACTGCTGAAGAGTACCGCGACCTGTATCGGGGGTCGGAGGCTTACCGATATCGACTGGACGCCAGCACGAACTACCTCCCGACCCCATGTTCAGCGAAGCTAATCCGCCGTGTGGCTCCGGATGCCAAGATCATTATCTTGCTCCGGAACCCCTATGATCGGGCTTATTCGAGCTTTGCATACCAGCTCTCCCGAGGACGGGAGGCAGTCTCGAGATTCGAAGCAGCCGTCCAGGCCGAGCTGTCGGGAGAGCGAGATGAGTGGGCTCACGCATGGCGGCACATACACACGAGCTGCTATGACGATGCGGTGGCGCGTTTCCAGAACGAATTCGCGCCGGAGCAGGTGAAAGTTCTCCTGTTCAACGATTTCATCAGCGAACCGCGTGCGGTCAACGATGAAATCGCGAGCTTCCTGAGCATCTCCAAGATGGCAGAGGTCCCGAGACTCGCCTCGAACGAGACCTCGATCCCGAAGACGCGCGCGGCCGCGGCGATCAAGGGCGTCCTTTCGTACGGCCCGCTCCGTCGCAAGATGCGGCGCGCTTTACCTCAACGTGTCCAGCGTACGGCAAAGCGGGTCGTCGATGCGAATCTTGCCTGGATCGACTCACGTGGCGAGCGCCCTTCCCGGCCCACTGAGCAGGCACTGAAACGCCTTGCAGAAGTGTTCGAGCCGGAAATCTCGAAACTGGAGAGCAGGCTTCAGCGAGATCTCTCGCGGTGGCGACTTGCTTCCGCCCCACTCGATGATCGTCTGGCGATGAGAGCGCGACCCGCTGTTCCCGCGGCTTCTTCGGCTGAGGAGCGGTCGATGCGGAGTCGAGCGAAAGCTCTCCGACGTCGTCCTTGATGGGTGAGCTTCAACCGGATTCACGCCTCGCGCGAGGCAAACCATAGGTGAGCAGACCTTGGGGCTGGAGATTGAACCGAGGGACGGTTCGCGCTACCTGCGGCGTGCAGGCGTGACGCGGTGATATTCTCCCGGCCGTAGCACGGTCCTTGGACCGGGGCGCTATGTGGGGTTTCCGGCATTGCCGGGTTGGGAGGCCCCACCGCCTGCACCTTCCCCATCCTTACCAGTCCTGCCCCCGCTCATCCCCGGCCAGCCTAGATCCTTCCATCGCGTTGGCATCTGCCTTGTAGCCGTGGCGGATGGTGCCGTTGCCGCGAGAGCCGCACCGGCGGCACCGAAGGCGGGGCACGATCTCACCGGCCAAGCCCTCGATCCTCGGGACGCACGCCTCATGCCCACACTGGCAGGATATCCACGTCACCGAACCCGTCGCGTTGCTCATGGGCGCCAGTTACAACCAAGGTTGCGGCGGGGCGAGGCACTTCAAAGCGAAGGACCTTTTAGGGTTCGCGTCCCCACCAGAGGCCCCGCCCCTCGTCCCTGCGTCCTCCCTGGCAGCGATGGATTAGCACGGGGTTCAGGACAAAGCCGCCCGGGAGACGCAGGCGCGGGAGCCGAAACGCAAGAAAGGCCCCCCAGTCCGCCTGAGGCAGACCGGGGGGCCGTGGGTTAGAGACCGAACAGGATGAAGGCGGCGAAGGCCAGCGCGGCAAGCGCCGCCAGGTAGACCGGCCGCAAAGCTACTTCCGGAACGAAAGACGCATGTTCGGCGCACGACGCTCGACCCAGACCCAAATGGCGCCGCCGATTGCGACGAGAGTGCTGATGGCCTCTACGGCGCTACCGGCCGCGGCGCCGGCCGCGTCGGGATCGACATCGCCGAAGATGCCTGGTGCGATGATGGCCGCGAGCGTCACTGCCATGGCGACGGTCGAGCGGGCCTTGAGCGGGTTCAGGGCGGGCAGTTGCAGATTGGTGGCCATGGGAGTGGTCCTTTCGGTTGGGGTGGTCAGTTGAGTTCGGGGAGGTCGGGAAGCTCTACGGTCTGGCCGGCGAGGTTGTGGGTGCTGTCCGCCAGGAACCGAATCTGGCCCTCGCGGACGAAGGAATGGCAGCGGGCGAGTTCGACCCGGGGTGCATCCGGATCGGGGGCGCTGACGTGGATCGATGGGCTGAAGGTCGGCGCGTCGGCGTCGCCGTTGTAGGACCAGCGCGGCCGTCCGGTGCCCTCGACGATGACGCAGTGCATGGACTTGCAGCCCGGGCACCTGAACGCCACGGCCCCACCTTCGAGGGACCGCAGCTTGCGGCCGAGCCGCGCCATCACATGCGCGCCATCTGGAAGTGCATGGCGTCGGCGCCCCAGAGACGGACGGCAGGCAGCCAGCCGTGGCGCTCCATGATGTCGAGCGCATCTTGGTATTCCTCGCCGCAGAACAGCGCCTGCGGGCAGCGCATGCGCAGCGCGTTCGGCGCGGCGTAGATGTCGATCGCGCAGCCATAGGCGTGCATCGACCAGCTGGACCCTCCGCGCATCCGGCGCGGCACATAGGAGCCGGCGAAGCGGTCGAGGCCGAGGCGGCGGATGCGACCGATCCCGTACTCGTCGCACAGCTCGGTCAGCGCGGCCTCGAGGGCGGGGGCGCATTTCTCGTGAACGCGGATCCGCGTGACCTCGGTGTCGAGCGCCCAGTCCAGGCGCATCGGGAAGGGCGTCCGGACATAGGTCAGCTGCGCCTCGAGCGCGGCGCTGCCCGGTGCGCCGTAGTAGGTCGCGCACTCGTCCTGCGTCGGCAGCGAAGAGCTGCGAAGCGGTCGTCCCGTGGGCACGCGCTCAACCGCGGCCGAGGTTCCGTGCAGGTGGGACAGCCACGAGATGATCGCCTCGTCCGTATTGTGCCCGTAGAGGCCGTCGACGGCGCCGCACTCATGGCCCTGTGCGTTGAGGACAGCCTGTGCGGCCGCGATCTGGCGGCGTGCGGCCGGCCACCAGAGCGGCCAGCCGCCACGATTGCGGCCGACGATCTCTACGGCGGCGTTGCTCTTCGGCCCGAGGAGGCCGTCGATCGCGCCCTTGTAGTAGCCAGCCGAGGCGAGCAGCTGTTGCAGATGACGGGGATCTAGGGATCGGGACATGGGTCTGCCTCCTGTGCAACACGATGGGCCCGCCAGGGCGGGTTGAATTGGATCAGGTCGGGATGGGTCGTTCAGGCGAGGCTAGGCCTGCGGAGTTGCGACCCGATAATTGCACCGCACGGTGCGCTGGTCAGTCCCGGCGAATTTCGATGGGGATGCGGGGCGAGGTGTAGGTCACGGGGTCAGCGTCGGGCAGCATGCCCGGACAGTCCGTGTAGCTGACCTCGAACTGCAGATCCGCGCCGGGCTCGAGGCCGGTCGGCGTCCGCAGGATCGTCTCGATCGTCGCCCAGGAGGCGTCGAGATCCCGGGACGGAGAGCCGCCCAGTCGTTCCGCAAAGATCAGTGCGTCGGAGCGCGGGTTCACGAAGCCCCAGCGTGACGATCCCGGCACGATGCGGCACGACAGGCTCTCGATGTTCCGGCGGACCTTGAGGGCGAGGACACATGGCTCCCGCTCAATGCAATAGCCATCGACCGGGCCCGAGTTCGTTACGGACACCTCGAACACCTCGTCAGGCCTGCGCAGCGCCTCGATGTCGTCCCGGGCATCGGCCAGGCCGGTGACCAGCTCGTCCACCTTGCGGGCGATCCTTTCCAGCGCCTCGGGCGTATTCCAGATCGCCAGCGCCCGTTCCTTCACCGGCTCGAATGCCAGGATCAGGACCGTGCCGAGGACGCCGACCGCGGCCCAGTCGACGGTCTTCGAGACAAACCTCTCCCATACCATCCGCAGGATGGGTTTGCTGTCGTCGCTCATGCGCGCCTCTCATTTTCAGAAGTGGTGGACGCGGGGCGCCCGGGGCCGGCAGCGGTCAGGCCGCCCGCCCGTGTCGGTAGGTCAGGTCCAAAAGGCGTACCTTACCGCGCCCCACCCTCGATCTTGATGGCTGTGGCGGTCGTGTTCGTGAGCCGAAGCGTCACCGTCTTGCCCAGGCGGAACGTGCTGATGACGGACAGTTCGAGATTTGAGCCCGAGCCTGCTTCGCCGACCGTGATGGCTCCAACATCCACGGCGATAGCGCCGAGCCGCGTGGTGCATACGAGGGTTCCGTCGCGGCGCGTGACGAGCGTTGCCCTGGCTACCGCGTCGTATTCCACCAGGTTCTCGACCCGTCGCATGGTCAGGTCCAACTGGAAGGACCGGCGCGCGTAGACATCGGCACCCATGTTCGGGCCATGCAGCGTCACGTCCAGAGAAGCCCCGGCCGCTATCGGCTGCGCGGGGATGACGCTTCGGTACCCGCCGTAGGAGACGAGGCTGGACATGTGCATGACGCGTGCGCCCCTGTAGCCGACAGCAGGGCCTTGGCCGGTGGGATTGCTGCCGTCGGTGCGCAGGTAGAGGGTGGAATATCCCAGCCCGTCATTGTCGCCCATTGCATACTGATTGGCTCCAAGCGTGCCGACAGTCCCTGCCGTCAGTGCCGTATCGCCAACCGCCACGTCGTTCGGTTCGACCAGGAACGGATTTCCGCCAGAGCCGTAGAGGCCCTTGTCGCGCAGATACCATTCTCCGGCCGTGGCTGACGCCATCCACTCGTAGATACTGCCAAGCGGCCCGTCGAACTCGATCAGCGACGTGATGCCCGCGAGCTTGTCGGTGTCCACGACGACGTTCGTGGCGGCTCCGAAATCGGCGAACCACAGCGGCGATACCATGCCCTTGACGCCGCTCGGCTCACTGCTGCGCGTCTGGCCGAGAGGGTCAGTGACGTAAATCCGATCACCGCCCTGGAACCGGATCGAGCGGCGCGAAAGGAGCGGCATGTCAATGCCCCAGGCTCCGCCCTTGTGCGCGCAGTCGCTGATCTGGATATCCACCGGGAACTTTGTCACCCCGTTCACGTCGGCCATTTCGCCGAAGATGTCGAAGCCGGCATTCCGGTCAAAGGTGCAGTTCGCGATCATGATGTCGTTGGAGTTGCGGCCGAGATAGATCCCGTCAGATCGCATGTCGAGGCCGGGACCGCCGCGCTGGAACTCGATGAAGCATGTCTGAATCGTGTTCTGCCCGCCGTTCGTGTAGATCCCGGCCTTCCTGTTCCCCGAGAACGTGGTCCGCAGAGCCCACGAGTCTCGGAAGTTGAACATCCCGTAGTTGTTCTGGCGGAAGACGCTGAGGCTTACATCGAGGCCGCCAACCGGGAAGTCGTCTCCGCCGAAGATGGCCCGGTCGAAGTCCAGCATCTTGACGTGCTGAACCTCGATCTCCGTGCCGCCAAAGCAGTCGAGCCCGTCGCCCCCGCCCGCGTTTACGGCGCCGTTGCCGTCGAGATCCATGTCCCGGAGGCGCAGATTGCTTTCCCGGTGGATCAGGATAGCGGCGGCATCCGGCTTGCGGACGAGCGCCGTCCGCCCCAGCGACCCGTTCCAGTCATAGATGGACGATCCCGAGCCTTCCAAAGTCGTCCCGTAAGGCGTCTCCACGTCGCCGAGCAGGATGCGCCCCGGCGGAAGCGTGATCCACCCGCCCCCGAGGCTGTCCGCGCGGTCCAGGGCGCGGCGCAAGAAGTCCGAGGCGTCGATGTTGCCCGTGCGGTCGATGTCATACTGCGCCAGGGAGATCGTGTGCTCCGCGCTTTCCAGCGGCTCAAAACTCTCGCCTTCCCGGATGAACCGATGGCCAGTTCCCGCAACTTCGACGACATCGCTCACGGCAGCGGCTTGAACGAGCGCCGGCGTCGCCAGCCCCGCGAGCGTCTTGACCCGGTGATCCGGCTCCCCGTCCGTCATGCGCAGGTCGTTGTCGGCGCGGGAGAGGAGCGTGCCCTTGAGCGGCAGGATGCGCAGCTTGACTCCGCCTGTGCCGATCGCATCCCAGTCCGGCGCAAAATCTGCGAGGACCTCGGCGACATTGCCTTCGTATTGCACCCGCTGCCCCGCCTGAACTTCCCCGGCGGCGACCCCATAGATCAGCGCATCGAGTGCGGCCTTATCGGGAATCTCGGCAACGATCCGCGAGCCTGCCGGGGCGTTGAGGTTGGTATAGAGGGATTGCAGCGTATCTTTCGCACCCACCGCCTGCAACACGCCGGTCAGATCGTTCGCCAGCGCTTGGATCTGCGGGGCCTGCGGTGCGAGATCGTCGAGTGCCTGCCCGCGAATGGCGAGATCTTCGACGGCTTGCCCCCTCCCCCCGAGTGCAGAAAGAGCGTCTCGCACGGTAGCGAGGGCCACGACCGCATCTCGGGCCTGCGCCACGCTCAGGACACTGTCTCTGTCTGCCGCGACCGACTGCACCGCAGCAAGGTTTGCAGTCAGCGCCTGAATATCCAAGTCCCGCGCCGCCACTGTCAGAACCGCATCGCGGGCTTGCGACACGCGCACGACATCGGTGGCATTGTCCGCCAGCGACTGGATCGTAGGCAGCGAGGCGGCCAACGTGTTCAAGCCGTCCGTGATACCGGCCAAGGCAATGACCGCATCCTCGTTGTCGACCAAAGGACGGGCTTGCTCGACCATGGCCGCGAGGCGCGGCAGCAGCGTCCCGAGGGCAGCCAAGGTGGCCTCAGCTTGCAGGGAAGTAATGTCGGTCATCCTGTATCCTCCGAACTCAGGGCCAGCGGGCGTCGGCGGCGAAATCGACCGGGATCGGGTCGAGTGCGCTCAGCTCGTCCTGCACAGCGAGAATCGCTCCGGCGGCGGCAGCGTAAGCATCGGCCTTGGCGATGATCTCGGTCGCGAGCTCGGCGGGCGTCATGCCGCGCGCGGCAGCGCGGCTGGCGACGAAAGGTGCCGGCGTCACGGGGTCAGCCAGAAGCCTGGTCGCCTCTTCGATCTGCCGATGCCACGTCTCGCGCTCCTGCGCGGTGTAGGGATTGGCGATCAGATCGAGGCGCCGGGCCGCTTCCAGGCGGACGTCCGACACGCTCGGGACCGCCGCCGGGAGCTCGGCCGGGTCGAGGTATGCGTCGGCGGGGACATCCTCGCCGAGCGCCTTGATCTCGTGCTTTGAGCCGTCGGCAGTCCAGTAGACCACGCCCCTCCTGTCGGTGACGTGAGACCATGCGTCGCCGTCGAACACCCGAACAGTACCCTCGATCGGCGCCGGCAGCTCGATCGTCGTGGCGTTGCCGGGGACGAGGTGACGGGTCGAATTGCGAGGATCCGGCCGTGCTTCCGTGGTCTCGGTGTATTCCCCGGCGTCGGTGAAGTGGTGGATCATCATCAGAAGTACGCCTTTATCAGGACCATTCGGGCAATGTTGCGTGGACGGTTTTCGGCGGCGGTGGGGGTGATGCGCGCGTTGTCGAAAGAGAGGCCGGCGACCTGGTATCCCGTCCCGGCCATCGCAGGACCTTTCTCGTTGCCACCGGAGCCAACGAAGAGCTCGCCGCTAGGAGCACTTTCCTGGGCGTAGTACGTGGTGAACGAGTCAGTGAGGCGGCGCATCGCATCGCCTTGAGACGAGCCAAGCGCTCGCCCGGCGTCGACACCCCGGCCGTGATCCCAGCCGCGCAGGATTTCGCCTCGCGCGTCCGGCAGACGGAATGTCGTTGAGCCATTCCCCGGGCTGAACATGCCGACATCCGCGCCGCCGGGATCCAGCATCCCCGATGCCTGGGCGTGTGCCCAGAGCTCCGGATAGTTGGCCCGAAGAAGCTCCGCTCGGTTTTCCTCCAGGTATCCGTAGGGGATCGCTGAACCGGACCAGAATATCTCGGCGCCGATCGGGACACCGAGCCTCTGCCGCTGGTCGGCGGACACGGGCTTGTCCGCGTCGCGCGTGTTGTCGACCCTCCCGAGGCCGATATCGGCTTTTCCAAGCGTCACGTCGGTGGAGAGTGGCTTGCCGTTCAGTGTCCGCGAGGTGGGTACGCGGCCGGCCAATCCATTCGAGAGGGCTTGCGCGGAAGCATAGGAGTCCGGCAGCTTCCCGCCGAGCTTCGCCGCGTCGGGAGAAATCCCGTCGATGACAATCTGGTCGATCTGCGCTTGCGCCTGCTGGACGCCCGATTGCAGATCCTCGAGCTGAGGTGCGACCGTCGCCTGGATGTAGTCGAGCGACGCCTGGACGCCCTGCGCCTCGAGCGCCTCGAACGACGCCTCAAGCCCCTCGCGCGCAAGAAGCCTTGCATGGATGTCCGCGAAGATCGCGTTCCAGAGATCGGCCGTAAAGTCGATGCCGCTGGGATCGGCGATCTGGTAGCCGTTGTCCCGGTTGGGGGTGGGCATGGATCAGCTCCTTACTGCGCCGCGATGAAGGCGTCCTGAACGAACGGCACGGTAACGACGTTGTCGGTGGAGGCTTCCGGCCGCATCCGCGCCGATGTGGTCGAGGCGACGGCATAGGTGGATAGGAAGGTCCGCCGCTCGGGCCGCGCGGGGTCCACCGTCTCCACGGTGTTCGCCGGGCTGACGACCGTTCCGCCGACCATTATCTTCGGCGAGAAGGTGTGCCGCGCAGGGTCGAAGCTATCGACCGTGAACTGCGTGACGATTTCGGTCGTGGACAGTCCGAACCCGAAGGCGTCCGACACCCCGATCATCATCGGGCGGTTGCGGTGAACACGGCTCACGGCCTTGCTGGTCAGCTCGATCATCGGCTGCAGATCGGCGGTCCCCATCATCACCATGCGCAGCTCGACGGACGCCGGCAATCCGACCAGCGGGTTTGCCGCCGGATCGCCATCGTCCAGCTCTGTCCAGTCGGACTGCCCCGCGGGCCGGATCTCCCAGCCGAGTTCGGTACCGTCGGGCACCCAGCCCGGGTAGAGCAGGTCGATTTCTGTCATGCCGTCGGCGAGGGTGAGCGCCTGCATCGGCACGACCGTGCGGGGGCTGCGGAAGCGTGCGGCATTGATGCGGAAGCAGATGTCTTCCTCGGTCGAGCCCTGCGCGAACGCTCCATCCGATGTGATGAAGCGGCTGCCGCCAGTGTACTTGTTCGCGGCCGAGACGTGCAGGCTGTGTGCGCCGGTCGTCGTGGTGACGAAGGCATAGCGTTTGCCCGACTGCAGGTAGGTCAGCGGGAACGGAACGCGGTTCCAGCCCTGCACGATGTCGCCATGCGCCAAGGTCACGCTGGCGAGCGCTCGGTCGAACCTCGGAGCGCCGTTGCGCGTCGTCTCCACGATCGCGATGTGAACGTCGCCACCCGCGCCGACCCGCGCGAAGGACAGGTCGAGCGAGGTCATCTGCATCGGCTGCGCAACCAGGAACGTCTGCGCGTAGATCGACCCGTTCAGGCCCACGTCCTCGCTGACGTACTCCCAATAGGGTGCGTCATAGACCTCGTAGCGGATCTGGCGGACCCCGTAGGACTGGTGGCCGGGGCCGTAATCCTTCGCCTGGTAGACCACCTCAAATGTCTCGCCGCCGACGTTCAACATTTGCCCGGCTCGCGCATCTCCGCCGAGTCCTGCCCAGCCGGCCCTGTTCTCGCAGGCCTTCATGGTCGGCCCATAAGTCATGCGCACGCGGCTGGCCGTCAATTTCTTGAGTGTGGTTGTGGTATGGACCAGCTGCGAGATGTTGAGCGAGCCGTCGAGCGCGGTGTTCGCGATCCGGGTTACTTCGTCAAAGGTCGGCACCATCCGTCGATCGGAAAGGATGCGGATTTTCGGATCGTCCGTGGCCTGCACCTCCAGGCGCGCTTGAGCGGAGGCCGCATAGCCGAAGCGCACCCCCTCCTCGATCCGGGCCAGCCAGTCGACATGTCCGGTGTCCCACTGGTCGGGGACAAGAGCGTTGTCGAACACGTAGGCGCGCGCCTCGGTCGGGAGATCTTGCTTGAGCCGGGTCGCGCCGATGTCGCGCTGCATCTGCCGGATGATCTCCGGCCGCGGGATCTCTGTGAGCGCGCCCTTGATGTTGGTGATCTGCGTCTCGATCGTCTCGGTGCGCCGGAAGAGGCCGTCCAGATCAACCTCGATGGAGGCCACCCGGCCCTCGACCTCGGCCAGCGTCTTCACACGGCTGTCGTTGCCCGGCTCGATCGTGTCGACGCCCTGGCTGGTCAGCAGGATGAACGCAATGCAGGCGTCGGTTTCCGCGATCACCGGCTTGACCGGGACCGGGTTCGCCTCGCCGGGCTGGACGATCAGGTTTACGCGCCGGCGGATCGTCTTCGCGGTGGACTGCTCGACGGGGATCGAGGTGTCCACGTCCTGCGATGTCTCAAAGGTGCGTTGCGCCGACTCGATCACTTCCTCGCCGCGCAGCAGGATCGCGACCCAGCGCTGGTCGGAGGCGGCGACCGGAATATGCAGCTGCAGGTTCATGTCGGCCGGGGCCGCGTGCTCGTAGACGATCTCGCCTGCGATGTATCTCCCGGCAGAGACGGTCACTTCCTGCGCCGACTTTTGCGCCACCGTGAAGGCCGCCCAGTGCGCAGCGTACCCGATCGCGTCGAGCCAGACCTTGTCGATGGCGTCCTGCGCGGCAGTACCGATGGCGTTCAGGTCGCCGTGCTCCACGAACTCGGCGTCGGCGAAGTTGGTCCGCTTCATTGGCGTCTCCTGGTTTTATAGGCGGGTGCGATCGGTCCAGCCGTCGATGCGTGGCGGCTGGTCGAAGGTGGTCGTGTCGGCGAGCGTTACGCGCCGGCGCCACGCGAAGGTGACGCTGTACTGGGTGGCCGGTACCTTGGCGGCGCGCATGGCTGCCTTGGCGCGGCGCAGCGGCTCCGGGTCGGCACCGTTGAGGGCGCCTCGGCCGAGAGCGGTCTGGCCGATCCGGTGCGCCGAGGGGCGGGACGTCAGCAGCACCTTGACGAGGTAACGCCCGGTGAAGGGCTGCTGATTGATCGGGGTCTGCCCCAGAATTGCACGGCCGATGATGAACCGGGCCGGATGCACACGGCTGTCGATGATCTCGGCATCGACATAGGCCAGCAGCCGTTTCAGCCCGAGCCGCGTTCCGACCAGCTCGCAGAGCCGTTCGCCCGGATAGGCAGCGGAGACGGCGGCGCTATGGGCCGTGATCTCGCGCTTCCGTGCCTCGGGCCAGTCCTCGAACCAGAGCGGCACGCCATGATGCGCGGCCAGCCACGGCAGCCAGTCCAGCGACGTCCGGTACGGATCCAAGATTTGGCCGTACTCGACCGGCAGCTCGTCTGACGTCGCGCGGGCCAGAGCCCGCTCCATGGGAGTGGCGTTCTGCGGCAGGATGCTCGCCACGCTCATGCGAGTTCCACGACCAGGTTGCGCAGGATCGGCGCGGTATATGGCTCGGCCACGAGCGCGATCGGGGCAAGGTCATCAACGCCGAGGATCGAGCGGCCATCGCCATAGGCCGCACCCACGAGGAACGATCGGGCGACCTGCACGCCGATGACCTGTCGAACCAGAGCCGCGGCGCGTACCCGATCCTCGGCCGCTTTCCGAGCCACCTCTCGGGCAGGACCCTCGGCCGCGGCGGCCCTCACCCGGAGATGCACGTCATACTCTACGCGCACGGCACGCCGGAGAAAGCCTCCCAAGGCCTCGGGATAGGCACCGGGGCCGAACACGGCAGATCGGATCGCGCTGAACTGCGCGTCCGTCAGGTCCGCATAGTTCGGACCCAGCACGACCAGATCCGCATCCCCGATGCGACCGTGGACGGCGTGGCCGTTCACCTTGGCATCTGTCAGCGCCGGAGTGGCGGTGTATGCCCGGTAGAGCATTCCCGTCGCCGATCCCGCCGCGAACCGCTGGAACGACAGGAGGTAGCGGCGCAGAAGCTGTGCATCGGTCTCATAGACCGCCGGTTCGGTGTCGGTAGCCGGGATCAGCACAAGCCGGGTGATCCCCTGCGCCCACACGACGTTGTCGAGGTCGGCACCCGACGCGGTCGGTGCGAGCAGCGCTTTCACGCCGTCGTTGACGCGAGCGCGGTCCAGTAGCCGCAGGTAGGACCAAGCCTGCCCGACGACCATCACCGGATCAGTCTCCAGAGACCCCACGTCATAGGCCGGTAGGCTCGGGTCCTCGACGCGCAGCGCGTCCCAGTAAGTCTGGAACCGCTCCTGAAACCCCGCGAACAGGGTCTCGAAAGACAGCGCTTCAATCGCTGACGGCGCCGCCAACGTAGAAAGGTTGATCATGCTGCTGTCCTCAGACCTGGGCGTGTCCGTCGAGACGGGCGCGATAGCCCGCCTTGCTCACGGTGTGCGTTGCCGTCTCGACGATGAACGGCTTTCCGTCGATCTCCCGCAGGACGCCGGAGAAGCGAACGGGGGCACCGGCGCGAAAGGCGGTATCGCCCACCACCTCGACGCTGAACGTCGACTGCCGGCGCCTCATGTCCTTGGCCTTCGCGGTGGCGGCCTTCTTCGCCTCGGCCTCGTCTGCGAACTGTTCGCCGATGCGCCAGACCGCAATGCCATCGCCGTCGCTCGGGACGGTCACGTCCTTGCGCTCGCCGGCTGCGCGATCGGTGTAGGTTGCGGCCACCTCGGCATACTGGCTCCGGTCGCTGAATTCGAAGCGGCATGTTCCCGGCACGATGACCGCTGGCGTGATTGTTGCGGCGGTCAGCTCCGCACCCGAGGGGGAGCGCCCTGCCCCGCGCGCGGCGAAGATCAGCCGACCGTCCTTGATCGAGAAGAGCGCGTCGTGCCGCCGCGCCAGCCGCTCGAGGAATGCGACCGGGCTTTCGCCGACCTGGCCGATCCAATCATAGACATGTGCCCCGATCTCAGGATCGACGGAGGCCGGCATGCCGAGAGCGCCCGCGAGGTCGGTCACGATGTCGGTGAGCGAAGCATCGTCCCAGTGCCGATCGCGCGGCTCCTTCTCCTTGCCCTTGAACCCGGCCGCCTTGCCGGTCACCTCGATCATGTGCGGAAAGCACGGCGCGGAAACCGTCTCGGCGGTGTAGCTCCCGAAATAGTCGCCGCTGATCCACGCCTCGATCCGGGCCCCCTTCGGCGGCAGCGGAATCGCCTGGTCCGGGTTGGCGATGACGAGGTTGATCGTGTCGGACGACACGCCTTCCTTGTCCACGATCTCGCAGCTCTGCAGGGCGGACCGGAAGTCGACCTCGCGTCCGTCCACCACGATCCTGACATTCGGCGTCATGCACTCAGTCCCACAGGGTTACGGTCTGGCGCACATCCTGCGCGGGCTTCACATCCGGCAGGCGCACGAGCGTTCCCATCGGCAGGCGCGGGCCCAGAGCGGCCAGACCGGGATTGGCGGTCAGCACGGCCTCCACGTAGGCGCTCTCGTCGCCGTAGTGATCGCGGCAGATGGCGTCGACCATCGCGCCCTGATTGGCTGCCACCGTCTTCATGCGAACAGCGTCTGCACGAAGGTGGCGGCGGCGCCGGCGTAATCCGGCTGGCCCGGATAAGACCGGATGCGCAGGGTGTAGGCGTTGCGACGGGGCATCCCGTCCGCGTCTATGAATGCGTGATCCTCCGTCACGCTTTCGAACACGTGCGGCCCGAACACGTTGTTCGGCGCGAGTCCGAGCGCCACCAGCGGCAGGATGACGCCCGTGCCGGCCGCCCGGCTCAACCCGTCCAAAGCGGCCTGCCCGCCGAACTCGGAGAACAGGACGCCCCGGATCGTCTCGGATCGTCCCTTGCCGCCAAACCATTGCAGCCGATCCTCGCCGCCCGCGACCTCGATCTCGGCCCAGGGCGTATCGAGCTTGCGGCCACGATCGGCAAGCGAGAAGCCGAGTGCCTGGAACTGGTAGGGGCCAAGCGCCATCAGGGTCATGTCAGAACTCGTCCGCGAAATGTGAGCCGAAGGCGTTCTGGACCTGGCGTCCGAACGCGAGAGCCAGATCGTCGACGCTGGCATTTGCGCCGCCGTGGACGACGATGTCGCCGAAGGTCACGCTGACCGGGCCGCGGGCTTGTGGTCTGGGCGCCGACGCTGCCGACCGAACACCATCCATGATCGAGCGGGTGTCGGCGGCATTGTGCACGAAGCCCCGGCCGCCGAACGTCGCCAGCTCCGGACCTTCCTCGCCGACCAGGAATGTCCCCGGCCAGACCGGGCCACCGGATGCGCGAGCGCCGTCAATGCCGGCACGAGCCTTGGGACGAGGCGACGAGACGGTGTCGATGGCCCGAAGATTGCCCAGAAGATCGATCGCCGAAGCGTTCGCCGAGTTGATCGAGGCCATGTTGACCAGCGGGGTGACGACGGTGGTTCCGATCGTGCCGAACGTTTCGGAGAAGGTATCGGTGACCGTCTGGGCTTCTTCGATCTCCGTCGTGTCGACCTTCGGCCGCAATTCGATCGTCCCGAGATGCTGGGCGTTCTTGGCGAAGTAGTCTCGCCCGTTCGGTCCCGTGCCTTTGATGGCGTCCTGGTATGCCTGCCAACCGCCTCCTTTCCCGTAGACTACGTCTGCAGATGCCGCCCCGCCCCTCGCGATCGCCGCTTTCCGCTCGTTGTCCATCCGACCGATGACCGTGTCGGGATCGGTGATGATAGGCTCGCCCCGGAGATACTTGTTAATCAAGCCCGGATTGTCGCTGTGGTCCCAACCGAGTATGAAGTCTGCCAATCCTCCGTCGCCAATCCCCATGAAGGCCTCGATACTGCCGACCAGCTGGTCAATGGCTTCGGCGATGGCCTTGATGTCGCTGACGGCTTGCTGGGCATCCGCTCCGATTTCCTTGAAACCCTCGAACACCCTCGCCAGCGCGGCGGTGTCTTCCTCCAGCTTCCCCGGGTCGCCGAACACTGCGTTCCAGGCACTGTCGAACGCGGACTGGAGTTCATCTCCGTCTCCGATCAAGCCTGCGAAAAAGCCGTCGGCAGCAGTTCGGATCGTGTCGAAGACCGTGACGCGCTCGTCCAGGTTCGCGAGCGTGTCGGACAGCTTCTCGCTGAACGCCACGATGCCCGGAAGCATCTCCGCGCCGATGGCCGACGCCACGTTCGAGAAGTTGTTCCGCAAGACTGCCAGCTTCTGCCGGGTCGTCTCGGCGAACAGCTCGAAGGTCTTGTCGACGGAGCCGAGGAACTTGCCGCCCGAGAGGCGATCCATGCCTTCCTCGACCCGATCGAAAGAGCCCAGCAGGGCGCTCGCCTCGTCAGCATGCTCGCGGCCGAACAGCTCGATCAGGAAGCCGGTCTTGTCTTCCTTCGCCATGTCCTTGGTGATTTCGGCAAGATCGCCGATCGCATCGACCGGCGTCTCGAAGAACTTCTTCTGAAGCCGGGCGCTGTAGCCCTTGCCTCCGATGCTATCGAGAATCTTTGCCGCGTCCTTGTTGCCCGACAGGTCCGAGAGCGAAGTCAGGACCTTGTTCGTCGCGGTGGACGATCTCTCGGCCGAGATGCCCAACTCGGACAGCGTGGCGCCAATCACTGCCATCTCTTCGCCGGTCACGCCCAGATCGTTCGCGAGAGACGCCGTGCGACCGAGGAAGTCGATCAGGACGGATTCGCTCGTGCCCGCGTTGTCCGCTGTGGTGTTGAGAGCGTCAGCCAGGACGCCAAGCTCGGCCACCGTCAGCTTGAAGCCGTTTCGAAGCTCCGACATCCTCTGAGCCGTCTCGGACGGATCCATGTCGAACGCGACAGACGCCTTCGTCGCCAGGAGCGAGAACGCTTCGAGGTCTTCGGCTGCAATGCCGAACTGCGATGCCGCAGCCATCAGGTTGACGATCTCGGTCGCGGCAACCGGCATCGTGCTCGACAGCTCGCGCGCCCGGTCCTGCATGGCAGCAAGCTGGGTCTCGCTGAGAGTCGACACCTTGGCGAGGGACGCGAGGGCGTCCTCCATGTCCATGGCTTTGCCGATGCCCGAGCCGATTCCGACGCCCGCGCCGATCGCCGCACCGCCGACCGCTGTCAGGGCAACAGCCGCCCGGCCAAGACCCATCGCCATTACGCCGCCGTTGCGGGCGGTGCGGTCGATCTGGTTGTCGAGGCCGCGCATGGTTCGGCCGACGCGGCGCGCGGGACCGGTAACGCCATCGCGCAGGCGGAGGATCAGTTCAGACGACAGCGTTGCCATGTCAGCCCTCCGTGTTCAGCCCGAAGGCGTCCTTGATTTCGGCGAAGTCTTCAGCGGCGTCACGCGCCGTCATGGCCCGCACGACCGGAAGCGGGGTGCAGGCATAGTGTGCGATCAGGATTGAGCCTCGTCGCCATCCTGATCGCGGAAGTTTCCCATCAGTCCGCCCATGGCGCGGTCGCACTTGTTGAAGTCAGACGCCCGCAGCTTTTCCAGAACAGGGATCGTAAGCCCCGTGACAGAGGCCATCATCGCCGTGGTGTAGGCGATCTTGCCCTGGAACTTCTCGGCCTTGATGAGGTCGCCGACCAGCGGCTCGCGCAGGGTCAACTCGGCAATCTCCTTGCCGTCCCCATCCTTGATCGGGCGGCTCAGTTTCACGACAGTGGTATCGGACATCAGGTTTCACCTTGAGGACGAGAGGAATCAGAATGGCTCTTGGGAAGTGTCGAGAGTGCGGTCACGAAGTCTCTAAACGTGCAAAGTCCTGTCCTTCATGTGGGAAGCCACACCCGACGAGGACCGGCATCTCGGCGAAAGGCTTCGCAATAGGACTGGGCGTTGTAGTTCTTCTCGGCTTCGCCCTCGGGGATGACGACAAGGCAGGCAGTGCCGATGAACAAATGGAGGCGAACGCCGCTCCTGCGGAAGATGCGGTTGACATGGCCGCGGATCGTGAAGCGGAAGAGGCAGCCTGCCGTGAGGACATCCAGTGCTGGGGCGACGAGCACGTGTTCACCGCCGCTGTTGCCTGCGAGCCGATCATCGAGCGGATGGCGGAATACACAATGGAGTGGACCGACGGATGGACTGAGCCGAAGTTCGGATACTTCCGATGGAAGGATCAGGACGCCGGTGTCGTGACGTTCATGGGGGACAAGGCGCGTTTCCAAAACGGCTTCGGCGCTTGGTCGAACGTCACGTATGAGTGCGATTACGACCCCACAAATGAGGCCGTTCTGGATATCCGGATCGAGTAGCAGGGCGGTTCATCGCCGCCCGCCGGATCAAACCAAGCCGAGCGCCCGGGCCATGCCACGGTTCTGCGTGACACCGCCGATCCGGACCTCGGTATCGGACATGTGCCAGACCTCGCGCTCCTGCCCCTCGGTCTCGAGGATCAGCGTCTGCTCGTGTACGGTGAATTCGGTTCCGACCGACGACTTGGACGCGGGCGCGTGATCGCCGGGGTTCACCGATAGCGCCTCGGCGACCATCAGGCACTTGTAGCTGTGCTGGGTGCCGTCCTCGCTCTCGGCATAGCCACGAGCGATCAGGTTGTGCGGACCATTGCCCATCAGCTCGAGGATCGCCGGATCGAAACTGGACAGCTCCACCGAGAACGTCTGTGCCTCGAAGCCCATCCGCACGAGCCGCGGCTTGATCATCCCCGCGTTCCGGAACTCCTCGGTCGTGGCCTCGGGCGCAGGCAGCGTGAGCTGCGCCATCTGGCCGATCTGGTTCACGCCGGCCATGACGACCGTGACGTTCTTCAAGACGAATGCAGGCGCGTTGGCCATGTCGTGTCCTCCTTACGCCGCTTCGGCGATGACAAACCGGCCCGCCACGCTGTCGAACAGCGCCTCGTAGGCCACGATGGGATTGCGGTACGCCTGGATGCGCAGGTCGTAGATCGGTGCGGGCGGCTCATACTGCAGGCCGAACTTCACGATCCCCTGCACGCCGTCCTCGGCCGTCTGGTTTGCGGCAAGCCCGAAGCGCGATCCCGCCAGCAGCACACCCTCGCCTTCCAGACGGCGCAGAAGCCGCTGGCCTGCGATGGTCATCAGGTCCAGCGTGTCGAGCACCATCGGGCGCCCCATGAAGCTGTAGAAGGCCTCTTCCAGCGTCTCGTTCACGTAGTCGGCCACGCGCACCACGTTCAGGAACTGCCAGATCGAACCGGCCTCGTTCGCCGCGGTCGTCTTCGGGCCCCAGACCTCGAAGCCGTTGCCGCGGTTGATGACGGTCGAGACACCCGCCTCGTTCAACGGGGTCACCTCCGTGCCGAAATCGACCGGGCGGTTCACCCCGATGATGCCCTGCGCCTGCACATTGGTCGCCGGCCACGCGACGTTGCGGGTGCGGTCGAGGTTCGACTGGACCGCCGCGAACAGCGTGGACGATGGCTTGGCCGTGGCGATGCCCGCCACGCTCTTCAAGATCTTGTCGTCAGTCAGCGTAACCCGCTTGTTCGCGATCAAGCCGGCAGCGGTGATGGCGTTGGCGATGGTGGTACCGGGCCCGTCCGCGAAGATGAAGCCACGCATGTCGTCAACGACGGTCGCCAGTTCGGCGATGATCGCATCCGCCTGTGCGACCCCTGCGTAGGCAATGCCGGCGGTCGGGAAGATCTTCGGCTTCGGCAGGCCGAGCGAGGTAGCCTTGCGGAAGGCGTGAACCCCGGTCTTCATCGTGGCGTCGCCCTGCGCATTTGCCGTCAGCGCCGCCACGTCGATCCCGGCATCCACGAACGTCAGGACAACCGTGCCGCCATCGTTGTCCCAGACCGTATCCAGCTCTTCCTTCACTGCGGCGGGAAGATCGGCCGCGTCCGACGGGTTGCGGATCGCGATCGGCGTGTTCAGCGAGATGCCCGAGGGAAGATCAGCGGGGGTTACAGCCTGGATCATGCCGATGGTCGAGGTGCCGACCGGCTGCGGGATGACGGGTTCGTTCGCGTCCTGGAATACCCGGACGCCGGAAAATGGCTCAGCCATGTGTTCTCCTTTCGCGGGCAGTCCGCGTGAGCTGGTGGAAGGTCGTCAGGCGGTCAGCGGCAGTGTGTCGCTGACGGCTTTGCCGTTGTAGATTCCGTAGATCGCGAGGCTCAGGGCGCCGCTGGCGCTGGTCTCGATCATCTCGCACCCGGTCAGGGTGAAGCGCGGTTCCCACCGCGAGATCGCCAGCGCGGTGGCCGCATAGACGGCGAGGATGTTCGACGTGGTCATCGGGCGGCCCAAAAGGTCGTAGAGGTGCGACCCGAACTCGCGCCGCATCACGCGGCTGCCGATCGGGGTGGTCAGGATGACCGTGATCGATTGGCGCACGTGGTCCCAGCCCTCGAGGGGACGGCCGGTCGTGCGGCTGACCCCTCCCATGGGATCAGTCCTTGGCCTTGGTCGAGCGAGACTTCGGCGCTTCGATCTGGCCGCCGCGCAGGAACGGCGCCGCCTGGCCATCGGTCAGATCGACGGGCTTGTCCTTGGCGTAGTGCCTGCCGAGGATGAAGGATGCCTTGGCGACGGTGTAGGTCTTGGGCGGGTTCTTGGCCGGTGCTTCTTTCGAGGTCTCGGCCGAGGTGTCTGACTTGTCGTTCATGTCGTCCCTCACTGTTCCGGCTGGACGGTCGTGCCGATGCCGGGTTGCGTGTCTTCGTGCTTGTGATCGTCGCCGACATTCGTGCCGTTGTGGGTGAACGCACCATCGGATGCGGCGAAGTCGCCTTCGATCGTGACGGGGCCCGTGATGCTGACCGGGCCAGTGAAGGCGAAGCCTGCACCGGTCAGTTCAAGCCGATGCCCCGCCAGGGTAATCACCAGCTCGCCGTTCGCCGCCTTCGGGCGGCCGCTGGCATCGGTGAAGCTCGACAGCGCGATCACACCGTCCGTCAGGTCGCCGCTTTCGCTCGTGACCTTCACGCGCTGGCCAACCACCGGCTCGCCCTGGATCTTCAGGTCACCGCTCGACAGCGCCTCGGCCTGCATCCACGGCCCCGTAAAGCCGCCGCCGAAGTCGACGCGGTACCGTCCCGTTGCGGGATCGGCGGCGCTGATGGTCCCTTCCCGGCTGCGGCCGCGCTCCCGGCGCTTCACTTCGGCGAGTTCGCGGCCCAGGTGGGCGATCTGCTCGCCGATCCGGCTGGGGAAGGTCATTCCCAGACAATCCCGGTGACTGTCTCGCTGTTGCCGGCGTCGATGCCCAGAACGGGTGCCGCCGCATCGGAAAGCCCGAAGCGCTCCCGGATGTGCTCAAGCGTCAGCTCGGCGTCCTGCACACCCAGCAGAGCCGCCGTGATGGCTTCAACGCCGGAGCCGGCGACAGCAGCCTCGAATTGCTTCCAGACCGACGTGGTGGCCAGCGGGGCGCCCCAGACCGGGTCGCTCTTGCCCGCGACCCAGATGCGCACCTGGCGCGCGGCAAGGCGCGTCCCGCCCTCGGAGAGCGTGGCGCGCTTGCGCTCGATCTTCGTGATGCCGTCATGCATCCGCGAGAACAGGTTCGGCCACTGCCCGTCGCCGTGCAGCGCGACGGCGATCTGTCGGTCCGTAATGTCGAGCGCCGCTTCCATGCCTGTATCCGTCGCCGGCACGGCGAAGCCCGTCAGTACGGTCTCGCCGGTCTCATCGTCGTGCGTGGACATGGCCTGCGCGATCCCGAACTCGATCACGACCTCGACTGTGCCGTTCTCCCAGAGGGTGCGCATGCCCGCCCCTTCGGACGCGCTGTCGTCGGTATAGACCAGGATGAACGGCTGATCGTCAGCCGCAACTTCGCCGTCGCTCGCGATGTCCAGCGCCTCGAAGTCGCTGTTCTTCACATTGTCGCCCACGATGGTCCGACCGCGCAGCGCCTCAACGACGGCGTGGCGGATGGCGAAACGGCAGAGGCTCATATCTCGTTCAACTCCGCGATCAGGCGCCCATGGTTGCGGTCATCGATGCTGCTCACCGAGAACCAGGGCTGGCCCGCCCGGTCCATCGCCCGCAGCTTGTCGCCGTCGCGGATCGCCAGCTCAGGATAGGCCACGCGCGAGAAGTGCGCGCGTGCCTTGCCAGAGACGATCCGCGATCCCCAGGACGTGCTGGTGCCGGCTACGTTCTTCTCGTCCGCGTTGCCCGTGCGGAGAACACCCTGCAGGTCGGTTCTGGTGCGGGTTGCATCCGCCTCGCCTTTGTTCAGCGGGTAGTGGCGCAGCGTCTCGGCCATCACGCCGTCGACGGCCTTGATCGCCATGTCGCGGTACTGGTGAAACTTGGGCGGCATGGCGCACCTCCGGAGGTGTGGGGCTGCCCCGAAGGCCCACCCCATCGTCTGTCATCAGGCGGCGTTGAGCGCCTCGACGATCTGGGCTTTGGTCGCACCGGACGAAATCTCAACGCCCCGGCGCTCGGCCTCGGCGATCAGCTCGTCCTTCGACATCTTGTCGAGGTCGAGCTTCTCAGCACCGGCATCGGCCGAGGCCGCCGCGATCGCTTCATCCGAAGCGTGCTGGCCGGCTTTCCTGAATACGCCGTCATAGAAGCCGGGCTTTGTCACCGTTCCCATCAGGCCGTCCCCCGCTGCAGCATCCCCGGGCGGGTGCAGATGAACAGCGGGTAGCTGTAGACCTCCACCCGGTCCCACGCCTCGCGGCCCGAGGGGTCCGCGAGGATCATGCCGTAGTATTCCCGCGCGCGGCGGTTCAGGTACGGCTTGAACTCCTGGGCAGGCCCGAAGCCGACCTTGAACACGCCGCGGGCGCCGATGGGGAAGAACTTCGCCTTGTCCGTGGGGACGGCGATCTTCGACTTATCGTCGGTCCCACGGTAGTTGATGAAGGTGATGTTCTCGATGTCGATCGCGGAGTAGCCTTCGACGCCCTCGAGCGACACGGCCCGCTCGGTGCCAAGGTAGGTCTCCTTGATCTGCGGGTGGTTCAGAAGGCTGTCGTAGAAGGTGTCGCCGACCAGCGCCCCGATGCGGGTGCCGGGCGTCCAGGCACCCTTCGCCGCGTCCCGCATCTTGCGGCCGACTTCCCGGCACTTCGCGCGAACGTCCGTGCCCGCCACTGAGAGGGCAAAGTTGATCTCCGCCGGCTGCGTGATACCCCACTCGGTGTACCAGTTGTGGAGGACGGTCGTGCCGTCGGCGTCATAGACGACGCCCTGGATGGCCCCGAAGCGCATGTGCTCCCAGGTCAGCTCGAGGTCGTCCATGATCAGGCCCGTGCGATCGGTCACTTCATCGGCGATCTCGACCAATTGATCTTCGAACGGCAGGGCAAGGACGCCAGCCAGCTCGGACGCCATGATCGTCGAGCCCTTCGCGAGGCGGTGCGGGTGGAAGACACGCACCTTGGCGCCCTTCGGGATCAATTCTTCCAGCGGAGCGCCCAGTTCCGAGGTCGGGATGAGTGACAGTGCCCCGTCCTTCGAGGCGATGGCGATGCTGCTCGAGCGGGAATAGATCGGCTCGAACAGGTTGAGGCCGCCCAGAAGCTGCGGCTTGAACTCGGTGGAGCGGACGACGTTCTCGTCGAACTCCACCGCTCCCCAGTGGTTCTGGGTGAATACGTCGGTGACGATAGCCATTGGTCAGCCCTCCTTATCGGCCGATGATGCCGAGTGCCGCGAGAGCGGTCATGGCAGCAGTCTTTTGCGGGTCGGTCACGCCGTCCGCGAAGGTCAGCATGTCGGCGTGCACCTCCGAATCCCGGGCGGTGTAGGTGCGGCGCACGTCCGCGGCGGTGGCATCGCAGCTTTCGTAGAGGATCGCGGCCGCAGTCTCGGAGCCGTCGGCACCAGCGGGGTTGAAGGGCGCGAGCTTTCCGCTCGCGGTGATCACGCCCATGACGGCGCCCGCCTTCACGACGCCCGAACCGGAGGCGACGACGCCCTGTTCACGCGAGCGATAGCCAGCGGCTTCCGAGACAATGTATTGGCCGGGCCGGTTGTGGATGTCTTCGTTGAGGATCGGCATCTCTCAATCCCTCCCTTAGCGCGCAGCGCGCTTGTTGCGACGATCGACGGCGGCCTTGAGGACGCTCGTGTCGCCCTTCGCGCCGGTTTTCGGCTGGCCGCCTAGACCCACGCCATTGGCCTGGGTCCGGTTGGCCTCGTACTCGGCAGCGGGATCGGCCGGCTCTTCCGCCGGCGTCGCGGCGGGCGCGGCGGCCAAGGCCTTCTGCACCTTCTCGACCTCGTCGTCGGTTTCGTCGGCGAAGTAGGAAGCCAGGGCCTCGCGGCCCTTCGCTTCGGGCAGCGCCATGATGGACGCGCGCCGCTTGCGATCGGCCGTGACAGCATCAGACGCGGCGGTGCTGCCGGACGCCTTCAGCTGCTCGAGTTCGGCGGCCAACTGGTCCGCCCGTTCTTTATCCGTCATCGGGGTCTCCTTTGCTTGACGGGTTTCAGCGACGGGCTTAGCCGCCGTGGGTGCGGTCGGAACCGCGGGCCGGGTGGCGGGGAGCCGCCAGCCGTTCTCTTTCGCCTGCGCCACGAGCTTCTGCGGCGCGCGGGCATATGCGTCGTAGGGGAAGGCGGCGATAGCCTGACGCTTGATCTCCAGGACTTCGTCAGCGAAGCCAGCTTCGACTGCCTCTTCGTCGCCGTACCAGGTCTCTGCCTTCATGATGGCTCGGGCTTCATCAACCGTCATGCCCGAGCGGCGCGAGTAGACCCGCGCATAGGAGGTCGCGAGGCTCTCGAGGCTGCGGATGCTCGCCTCGTGATCCTCCACCGTTCCGAACGTGAAGCCGGCCGGATCATGGATCATCATCTGCGCGCCGCTGGACATGCGGATGGTCTCACCGACCATCGCGATCAGGGATGCCGCCGAGGCCGCTTCGCCGTCGATCACGACATCAGTCCGGCCGGAGCGCTGCGCCAGAACGCTGTGGATTGCGATGCCCTCGACCGCGTACCCGCCGCCCGAGTTGATATGGACGGTGAGGTCGGAACCGTCGTCAATCTCCGCCAGAGCGTTGAGAACCATCGGGTGCGTAAAGCCGTCGATGATGATCTCGTCGCCGTAGGCCCAATGCTCACCGACGTAGCCGGTCAGCGTGAGCCGGCCGTCTGAAACGATCACTGCCATGTCTGGTATTCCTCAGTAGGGCCGGAACCGGACACCCATCGCGTAGCGGGTGCGCTTCGGCGTCTTGCCTTCGGTGATGGCGCATTGCTTCTCAGCCTCGGCGATCAGGCCGTCGAGCCGCGGCAGATCGGCTTTGGTGTAGCGAACTTCGTCCTCGCCGAAGCGGACCGCGGTCGCCTTCTCGCCGGCGATGAGATCGCGGCGAATTTTCTTCAGCTCGGCAGCCTCGACGCAGGGGTCAGTCGCCATTCGCAGGTGTCCTCATTCCATCGGCCGCGGCGCCCTGAGGGCCCGCTCCTTCACCGCCGGACATGCGCCCATGCGGCGGGGTGATGCCGGCCTCAGTGAACCGCGCGACCTCGCGCTCGATCTGATCGAGGTCTTCTTCCCAATCACGCCCCTCTTCGGATGCGATCTGCTTCAGCGTTGTCTGGCCAGTCTCGAGCCGGACCTTGTTCGACAGCGCGTCCTTGTACGGATCGGCGCTCGGCTTGGCCGGGCCGCGCCACTCGGCGTCGACGACCTTCTCGCGGTTTGCCAGGAAGGCCTGGTAGCCGCCCTTCAGCGGGATGCGGCCGGTGCCGATCTGCTCGTCGAGCCATGCCTCGTAGATACCCTGCGCCATGACGGCCGGAATTCGCTCGCGGCGCCTGGTGATCGTCGGCCAGATGGTCGCTACCGCCATCCGCACGCTGGAATAGGTCGCCCGGAGGTGGTCCATCGTCATGGATTCGTAGGTCACACCGAGACACCGCGCGACCTCGCGCAGGAGGCCCTGCTGGAACGGCTGATACTGCGGGCCCGGCGTGGCCGAAGAATGCAGCTCAAGTTCTTCGCCCGGCCCGAGATGATTCACCTGGGAGCTGTCTCCGCCGATGGAGAGCCTATTCGTTTTAAGTGCATCGATTCGATGCTCCCAAACCGAGAATAGGTCTTGGGCCAGTTCCTTGTTGCCTTCGATGCCAGACAGTTCGCTGATCTGTTCGAGGGCCATAAACGCCGTCTCAGAGGGCTCCGGGCTCTTGATTGTGGCCGCGAAGGCGGTTTGCAGGAGCGCGGTCGTCAGCGTGGCATCGGCGAACTGGTCACTCTGCGCGATGACCTTGAAGGCCGGCGTCATCGGGCTGATCCCGCGCGGGCTGTTCGGGGTCGCGCCGCGGTCCATGACGTGCAGAACCTGGGCGACGTTTCCCGCACGGGCCATCACGTCGATGTTCCGCTCGATCCCGCCTTCGGACCGACGGAACCGGTAGGCACCCGGCCGCCCCAGCTCGTCGTGGTAGATGCCTTGATCCCAGCCTTCCATCGGACTGGTGTAGCGTGTCAGGCGGTGCGGCGAGGCCAGACGAACCTTCGTTCCCGTCTCGAGCCCGTAGCGCTGCCGGTCAGAGCGGCCGAGGAAGTCGACGATCGCGACCGCCTCACCGCCGGCGAGGTAGTACCGGACCGCACCATCCAGCATCTCCTGGACAGTCGCCTTCCCTTCGAGGTCGCATTCCCAAGGGTTCCACGACCAGCGCCGCCACTCCCGCTCGACCATCCGGCACCAGGCGGCCTTTTCCTGGTCGTCGTAGCCCAGCCCCTTCAACTCGGGCTGGCAGTTCAACTTCAGCTCAGGGCCGATCATGTCCGCGATGATCTGATCGGTCGCGCCGGAGACCCAGCCCGAGTTCTGCATGAAGTCGAACGCCAGCGCGAAGGCCCGATCGGCAGCTTCACGAACGTCAACCTTCACGTCCCGCGACACGGCGCGGCGCATGCTCAGGACGCCAGAACGGTCGTGCCTCATGTAGCGCGCCGTGGGCTTCGCCTGGCGTGGTTGCATGGGCTGGCCAAGATGGTTCAGCAATTGCGTCATTCGTAGGCCTTCCATTTGGCTCGGCGACGCTGCGGCGGGCTTGTCACGTCCTTCGTGGTCTCTGGCTCCGCCTGGCTCGCAGCCGCGACTGGCAGTTCTGCGTCGAAGAGATCGCCCTGCGGCGCTTCCGGCACAGCTCCACGCTCGACCGCCAACGCGTCCCACTGGTCGTCGGTCATCGCCGCCCATCCCTTTCGCAGGGCTCCCGCCTCTGCGTAGTTCATCGTGTCCAGCGCTTCGTTCCGACGGGTCGGCTCGACCAGCATCCAGGCACTGGTCATCACGCCCACCTTGTTGCGCCGCACGACGCGCGTCTCGGCCGTGAGCATGCGGTAATATTCGTCGCCGAGGTTCTTGGCGAACTGGGTGAAGCCCCGCGCCTCGGGCAGTTCCTTTTCGAGGTGGCCGTAGAGCCCCGCCTTCATCGATGAAACGTTCAGGTTGAACGCCCGCTTCTGGGCCCGCTTCGCTTGACCGTCCTTCCGACGCTCGAACCGCTGCGGCATCATCAGGGGACCGTTCTGCGCAGAGCTGCCCTTCACGATGATCACCCGGCTCCAGGGGTGCGTCTTCGCCCAGCTCCACACGTCGTCGGTGTAGGCACCGCCGTCGATCGCGAGAATGTCGAGCGAGACGGGGAGCCCGAACTCGGTCCGCCACTTGTGCTTCAGGAGCGCGTTCAGTTGCGCACGACCCGCCTCGTCGCTGATGTGATGCGGGATGACCTTGTAGTCGATCACCCACCGCCGGCGATTGGCACCGAACGCGACGAACTGGGCTTCCATTCGATCATCTTGGCAGTCCACGCCTGCCGCGAAAATGAAGCCCGTCGCCGGAAGCACGCCGAGCTCGAGCACGTCACCCGCCTCTGCGTTTTCCGTGCGGTCGCGGAGCTGCTCCCAATCCGGCGCATCGGTGGCCTGCTCGTAGGGCAGTCCCAACACGTCGTTCCAGAACACCTGCTCGATCGCGGAGCTGACAGTCGGAGCCGTGGCCTTGCCCTTCGGCGCGACCTCGACCTCGTCTTCAGACTTGGACGCCGCGTCGGACCGGACATTGGAGACCTCGATCCGCGACCAGCCCATGATCTGCGCATACTCGGCCGCGATCGATCCCCAGTCCCGCTGCGGCGCGTAGGCGCGCCAGAGGTGAAAGCCTGGATGATCGCCGCCCGGGTTATGACGCACCCAGCGGCCCAGCCGCACGATGCGTTCCTTGTCACCGTGCCGGATCGGCTCCTGGCACCGCTCGCAGGTGAAGTGGGCCGCGTGCAGGCGCTCTGGATCGATGTTCTGCCGAAGGTTCTCCCAGGTCAGCGGCTGCTCAGCACCGCAATGCGGACACGGCACGTGGTAGAGACGCTGGTCGGACCGCTCATACGAGAGCGAGATCCGGCAGGTCCCCTTGATCATGGCCGTCGAGACCCGGAGGATCTTTGCGTCCTCGTAGCCCGACGCCCGGCTCTCCGCGAGTTTCTCGGGGTCCCCCTTCTCCGACGGCTCGAACTTCGAGACGTCGTCCATGATGACCAAGCGCCGGCTGGTCCCGGTCAGGTCAGCCGGCGACCCGGCAGACGCGACCTTGATCGACCCGTTCCGATCCAGCGTCTCCTGGTTGAACGTGTTGTCGCGGTTTTCCCCGCGCCCCGACCCGAAGACCTTGATCAGCCCCAGCGCCTGGCGACGCATGGGCATCCACTTGTTGTTCACCCATTCGCTCGCCGCGCTTCCCGTCGGGTGCACGATCAGCGAATCCAGCGGGGTGTATTCGTGCCACTCTGCCAGCGTCGGCTGGATCACCGATACCGTCTTGCCCCACTGCGCCGAGCCGCGAAGCGTCACTTCCCGCGCCGGATGCTCGGGCGACAGTACCTCGTGTATCTCGCGCAGGAAGGCGAAGCGCGAAATGTCGAACGGGCCCGGCATCGGCGAGCGTGCATCGAAGACGATGTTCTCTTCGCACCAGCGGGTGATGTCAGGCGGAGGCGGAGGCGCGATGGCCTCGGAAATGGCCCGCGCGATCACCGCCTCGGCCGCTGCGAGATAACCCATCCTAGAAGTCCGCCTCGTCCTCTGCTTCGGAGAGGTGCACGGCCTCGGCTTCCGCGGCCTTTTGCTCCGAACGGTGCGAGCGATACTCGCGCCAGACCTCATTCAGGATCGCCCTCGCCGCCTTGAAATCGATGCCCAGATCATCCGCCAGGCGCCGGGCACCGGCGCGCAGGACCGAACTCTCGATCGACGCGATCTCCATCTGCATTTGCCGGGCCGTCTCGGCAGCCACTTCGCTGGCGAGAACCCAGTTGCCCTCTTCGGCCTCGTTCTGCCGACGGGCGCGGCGCGCCTTTTCCTCGAGCTCCTGCGTGCGCGCCATCTCATAGCGCGTCGGGTCCTTTGCCGGCAGCAGCGTGGCGCCGGCACCGCCTGACGTTCCGAACTCTGGTTCAGCCTGTTCCGGCGGCTCCATGTCCTCCAGGCTCCGGCGCGTCTTCGCCCCGTTGCCAAGCATCTGAGCCGGATCGAGGCGCTGCCCCAAAGCGTCAGCCGCCCTGCTGAGATCGAAACGGCGAGCGCGACCGTCGCCGTGATAGCAGCCGTCGAGGCGACCGTCTCTGACGAGCTGGCTGATCCGCCCCTTCGAGAGGTTCAGAGCTTTCGCCAGGTCTGTCGTGTTCAGCTGCCTGCTCATGACGTCCTCCCCGGCTCAGTCCCCCTCCGATGCCGCTGCTGTCTCAAACGCCTTCGCTCAACCACGGCTCAACCAATTATACGAAGCGAGGTTTAGGCTTCGCGGATCGTTTATTATGACCGAAACCCCGGGCTGCTGCGCCCCCGCATGCAGTCGAATTTTTTGAACGGTCCCTGTATCCGGGGGGCTCAGAAATTGATGTTTTGACGACGCGCGCCCTCAGCTGACCACGCCGCGCGTCATGCGGCTAAGCTCATGCTGGACACGCTGGCCGAGGTCGTCGGCCGTCCGTTCGAACGCCGCGGCGCTGGCATCCTTCACCAGTTCCTTCGGGATGCTCGGGCCGAACATCTTCTCGATCGCGTTGTTGCGGCCAGAGTTCGCGCTGAAGCCGCCAGTCCGCTTGAACACGTGGCCACCAGCAACGAACTTCCCGCTCTTCCGCGTGCCTGCGAAGATGAATGCGCCTTCGAACCTGCGGCTGTTCCCCCACGGCTTGGCCTTCACCCCGTAGCCGAACTGCTTTGCACCGAATTCCTTCAGTGAAAGCGGTTGGCCGCGCGCGGTGATCTTGTACTCAAGACTTCCGAAGTTTGCCTTGGTCACATGCAGCGCGGCGAGAACAGTGGCGCGCTTTGCGCCCGTCTGCTTTGTCAGAGCCCGGACCACTTGCGTGCGGCCCTTGCTGCCCGTGTGGTTGATCGCCCGACGAAAAGCGTTGTGCGCCTTCTCGGTCTTCCCGACCAACGCCACGGCATCCTGAAACCGGACAGCGTTCTGATCCATGAACTCGAGACGGAACATAACGGCCTCCAGAAACGGCAACGCCCGGCGGTCACTGGACCCCGGGCGCACGTCGGTTGCTTGGCAAAAGTCAATACGGCTAGACCTGTGCTCCGGTCAATCCCCTTTTTCGCGCCATGGCGAGAGGGCAGGCATGGCCTCATCAATTACGGTCCACGCCAGCGGTGCGGCACATGCGATCCGGGCGACTTCCAGCAGAGCACCCCACCAGTCCAGATAGCGGCGGCGCGCCAAGGCGATCTGCGGCCACGTTGGTTCGTAGGTCACCGGAACCATCTGCGGCGTGAACTGCCGGACGCGCCCGTTCATCACGTACTGCTGGCGAGGAAGATTGACCGGCGCACCGAAAGATCCGTGAGGGTTTCGCTTCCACTCTGACGGGACGCACTTGGGGCTGGCCCCGATCATCGGGTCAGGCGTGGTCCCGGCCCGGGCATGGTCTGCGACGATCACCGCCATGTCCCACGGCAGCGCGGCGCGGACTGCGTCCGCCAGCAGCTCGGCATCGTCCGCCGGACGCGACTGCCCCCGTGACGTGTCGATCCGCACGCCGCCGAGCATCGCCCGCTGCATCAGGACGAACTCCATCCCGACGCCAGCACGGTTGTGATCGTTCAGATCGTACTCCAGCCGCGCATGCTCTACCCCGAACGCCCACTCCAAGGCTGCGCGAATGCCCATTCTGCGCACCTCGCGCGGCGCCGGGCCCTTTGGCCGCTCATCAAGGGAAGCCGCCGGCGAGACCGCAACACCAGGAGCTGCCTGCCGCGCCGCCGGGCGGCGACGTTCGACCCGCGTCACCCCGCGTTCAGCCAGGTACGTCTCGACCGCCTGCCGCTCTTCATCGGTGTAGATATCCGCCATTATTGCCCTCTTCAGCCCGAAGGGAGGAACGGGAGGGTAGCTTTCCCGAAAACAGCTACCCTCCCATTGCGACCCGCTCTTTAACCTGTTGTTCCGATGGTTCTTTTTACTCAGATGGGGAGGTAAGGGAGGATAGGGAGTGATTTTCAGACCTACACATAAGGGACTTGTCCTCCCCCCAGACCCCTCTGCCTCGCGCATGTGCATACCTTGCCGACAGCCTCCCTTCCCTCCCTGATCCTCCCTAAACCCCTGATCCCGCATCACTTCCCCCGATCCCCCAAACTCCCTCGCCCCTCCCTCAAACCTCGTTACGCTCCCTTCCCTCCCGGCGTTTGGTGTCAAAAGGGGTCCGGGGAAGCCGACGAATACGCAGGCGCAACGGGCGCGTTCGGCTCGACCTCCTTCCACCTGGCGGCGAACATGTCGGATATCTTGATGCCGACATACCCGGCCACGGATCGCTTGCCCGGACTGAAGGTCTGCCCCGTGCGCGGGTCGCGGTATGACTTCGCGCGCGCCTTCATGCGCTTCTGGATCGTCGTGGGCGTCCATGGGCTCTCGCCGCTGTCGCTCATCCAGAAGGTGAAGGCCGCAGCGATGGTCGAGGACCGCGTGAAGTCGCTGCCGTCGCCGGTGACCTCGCAGGCCGCCGCGAGGAAGCTGCCCACAGGGTCGCTGTCCTCCCGGTATTCCTTGGTCGCGTCCTGGACCGCTTGGGGCACCTGCAGGCCGCCTTCGAGGTAATCGATCAACCCTGCCACCATCCAGTTCAGGATGCCCGGTGCCTCGGCGCGCAGCTTCTTCCCCAAGTCGGGATCGCGTTCGGCTTCCGGGATCTGGACATCGAACGGGATCAGCAGGATGCGCCGCCAGATGCCGTCGTCGGTGTTGCGGATGTCCGGCTTGTGGTTGCCCGAGATTGTCAGCTTGAACTGTGGCTTCACCTCGACGAAGTCGGAATGCAGCGCGCGCACGAGCATCGGCTCACCGCCCGTCAGTTCCTTGATGACGCCCTCCTGCAGGCGTGTGCCCTGCTCAGGTTCGGAAGCCCGGACCATGCGGGCGCCCATCAGGGGAACGAGGTCCGGAGTAGCGTCGCCGCCCCCTCGCCGCTTCTCGCCCGTCAGGCTCTCGATCTTGGCGGTGGCCGCGTAGTCTCCCATGAGCCAGGCCATCAGGTCGGTCAGAACCGATTTGCCGTTCGCGCCCTGCCCGTAGAAGAAGGCCAGCTTCTGATCGCCGGTTATCGAGGTCAGGTTCAGCCCGAACCACCGCTGCAGAAACTCCCGCATCTCGCGATCGGGCAGCACCCGTTCTAGAAATTTGTCGAAACCCGGTGACCGGGCATCGGAGTCGAACTTCGCCCGCATCTGCTTTGTGATCAGGTCCCGCCGCTTGTGCGGTCGCAACTCGACCATAGCAGACGAGCTCATCCCTTCTTCGTGGAGCCTCTGAAAGAAGAGCGTCCCGTTGCCGACATTCACCTCGAGCGCCTCGGCGTCGAGCTCGTCGACCGAATGCGTGATCGAGACCGAAGCCTCTGTCAGGAAGGCGCTGATCCGGTTCGTGTTGCCGCAGGCCTTCGCGAAGGTCATATGCTGTTCTCG